>DOMV01000420.1:0-230 GCA_003509805.1 Planctomycetaceae bacterium | reverse complement strand
AATCCGCGCGACGGCCGCGTCCTTGAAGAAGTCGGGACCTATGATCCGATGGTTCCCGAAACCGACGCCCGTGCCCGGCTTGACGGCGAGCGGATCGCCTACTGGTTGAGCGTCGGCGCCCAGCCTTCCGACAAGGCGGCGGTGCTCATCAAAAAATACGGCAAAGACGGCACGCATCTTGCCGAACAAACGGCGGCCATCGACCGGCTTGCGGCCAAACGGCGACGGCC
>DOMV01000122.1 GCA_003509805.1 Planctomycetaceae bacterium | reverse complement strand
CGGGGGCGTCATGGAGTCCTGCGCCGGGGCCGCTTCGAAGGCCGGCGGAGCCGATTCCGCCTGGACTACCGGCACGGTTACCGGCACAGATTCCGGCACAGCCTCCGTTTGACGAAGCGCAACCAAGCGGACCTGGCCCGGAGCCTGCGCGAGAACGACGTCGTTTGTCTTGTTGTGTGATTTCTTTTTGGCCTTTGGCGTCAATTCACTTGCCTCGGCGGTCACTCCAACACAGAGCGCGCCAAGGAGAATCGTTGCCAACCACGAACGAAAGGATACTTTCATCTGCGTACTCTCCTTGAAATGGAAATAGGGGGCTCGTTTTACGTTGGGAACTTTGAAACCGGGTGAATATTCCGGTCAAGCCGCTCGTTGTAAAAAAACCGAATTTTTAATGAATAACGCAAAATCCGCGCTACGGTAGAATCTTTATCGATTGATATTTTCAAAAAAATCGGCAGAAACAGATTGACCCCTACATTTTATTGAAACAAGCAGCCTTGGATTCCGTACAAGCGTTACATTCGGAAAAGTTTAACATTCAGTGGTGAAAATAGGAGACGCAGGCATCTTGGGGCATCAAGTCACGGAGTGTGCTTCTCCACGAGCCGGGAATTATACTGGAAACGCGGTGANNCGGACATTCGGTCAAGTCTTCCTGCCGCGCTTACTCACCCCTAACTGCTGTTCGTATAATGACATAAACGGATCGTTCGAGCGGCAGGCGATTGGTCGCGGGAGGATTATCTTGACGTTCGAAGTCTATATTCCCCGGATAGCCGCGGTCAGCTCTCTCCCAAGTCGTTCCGCGGGCACGAACACCAGTGTCGGTGTTTTTTGGGAAATTTTTCCTATGAAAGACTGGCAACCGGCGTCTTTCCTGGTGTATAGTAGAAATTGTCGTTTCGGCGGTTTGCGCAAAATTTTCCGCTTTCGGTACCCATTTTCTGAGGAGTCGCGACATGAACCTCCGTTCTTTCCCCGTCCGGGTGCGCTCGTTTTCTTTCTTTCTTTCCGTTCTCGTTTTTAGCGGGACACTTTTTTCTCAGGAAACCGTTTTCAAAGAGCATACGATCTACATTCCCTACGAGAAACTGCGAAAAACCTTCGAATCGGAAGGCCGGGGCGTCTTTTTACCGTACGAACAGTTCCGCGCGTTAAGCGACGCGGCGGAAAAGGCGGCCAAAACGCTGGAAACGCCGCTCAAACCGCCCGTCGCCACGATGATCGCGGATTCCGTGAACGAACTGATCGTCCGCGGCGACATCGCCGAAGTGACGGCGACGTTGAGGATCGTCCTGCTGGAAGACGGCTGGCACCAAGTCCCGTTGCGTCTCCAGGATGCCGCGATCCGGGAGGCGACGATCGACGGCGAGCCGGCCCGGATTCTCGGTGATCCGCAACAGGGATATCGACTGCTGATCGAAAAGCCGCAAACGAAACCGGAGAAAGTCGCCGCCGCCGAAGGCAGTATCGACAGGAGTGGTGTCGACAAGGATCGTGTCGGCGAGAGGAATGGAGCCGAGGGGAATACCGCGGAAAATTCGAAAACGGACGGCGATTCGGCAAACCGTGTGGCAAACCAAGCGGCAAAGACCGTCGAACTCCGGTTGGTTTATGCTAAACAGATCGACAAAACTCCCGGCCGGAACGACGTTTCCCTTTCGGTTCCGCCGGCCCCGATGAGCCGCTGGAAAGTAATCGTTCCGGAACCGGGAGTCAAGATTGATTTCGCGCCCCTTGTCGCCGCTTCCGAAGAAGCATCCGACGGGAAGGACTTCGCCGATCACTCCGCCGATCGAACCGTCGTTCACGCTTACGTCGGCGCCGCGCCGGTCGTCCGTATCGGTTGGACGCCGAAATCGGAAGGAGGAACCGGCCTCGAAGCGCTTTTGAACGCCCAGATGGACCAGCAGGTACATGTCGATGAAGGAGTCCTGAGAACGACGGCGAAAATCGACTACACGATCAGCCGTTCCCAGGTCGAGAAACTTGCCATCCGCGTTCCGGCGGACCAGAAAGTCGTCGGCCTGTTCGACGCCAACATCCGTCAATGGACGCTCTCCCAAGGGGACGGTTCGCAAACGATCGACATTGCGTTGTTCGAACCGGCGAAGGACAAACAGTCGATCCAACTGGAGCTGGAACGGATTTTCAAGCAGGAAACACCGGACGACCCGACGGCAACGGACGCCGCGGGGGAACGTCTGGCGGTTCCGTCCATCGTTCCGCTCGGGATCGGGCGTCTCCAAGGCGTTCTCGTCGTCCGCGCGGGTGACGGCTTGACGCTTGACACGATGCAATCGGCCGGCCTGATGCAGATGGACCCGGGGGAACTTTCCGGAGCGTTGCGAGACGCGGCTCCGGGTGGGCGTTGGGATTTCATCTACCGGCTTTCGACGACGCGGTACGCGCTCGAACTGGAACTGCGCAAAATCCGGCCGGAAATCGTCGCCGATTCGCAAATCGAGGTTTTCTTGTATGACACCGACAACCCGGTCGGAATGCGGTTCGACTCGGTCTATACAATCGAAAAGGCGGGCGTCTTCCAGTTCCAGATCGACGTGCCCCGGGATTTCAGGATAACGACCGCAATCGGTGTACGATTGAACGGATCGACTCCCGCGGAAATCGATACCTGGTTTGAAAACAAACAGGCGGACCCGGCGGACGGTGTTGTTGGGGGCAGTGTCGTCGCGAACAATGCCGTCCCGGGCGAAAAACCGTCCCCTGCCGGAGAATCGAAAGCAATGCGGCGTTGGACGGTCAAATTGAAGCGAAAAGCGATCGGTCGCGTCGGTCTGACCGTCCATTTGGCACCCGATTACAACGGACCGTACATACGGAAGGCGCTCGGACAAAAGGAATCTCTTGCGATCCCGTTGCCGGGCGTGGCGCCGTCGAGCGTCCAGCGGTTTCGCGGGAAACTGATCGTCAATTCGCCCGATGTGTTCCGATTGAGTCCGACCGCCACGCGCGGTATGCAGCCCGTGTCGGTCGAGCTTATCAAAAGCGAGATTCAAAACAACAAATGGTGGGGCGCCATCTCCCCCCAATGGCGGCTCGCCTACGTTTTCGAAGAGGAACCGACCTCTTTGACGCTCGACATCGAACGCCGCAAACCGCAACTGACGGTTAAGCTGGTACAAACGCTCCGCATCGAGGACACCGTCATCCGGAACCGGATCGATTTGAATTACGACGTCAAATTTACCGACATCCCGGAACTCCGGGTCGACGTCCCCGAATCGATCTCGGACCGGATCGAAAAAATCGACGGGTACCGCGAATCGGTGCTTTCGCCCCAGCCGGAGGATGTTCCCGAGGGATACGTCGCCTTGGCTTATCACAAGGATTCCCTCTTCTTCGGGACCGGAAAGCTGACACTTGCCTGGTCCGACGGATTGAAATCGCTCGAAATCGGGAAAAGCGAGCCGGTGGTCGTTCCGCGGATTTTCGTGCCGAAACGGGAACCGCACGACCGGATATGGGGCCAAATCCTGCTTGCCAAGGCGCCGTCGATCGATTTGAGCGAATCACCCGCCACGCGCGGGCTTCGCCCGATCGATCCGCAACATGACATCGCCGCCGCCGATCGGATTCCCGATGCGACGACGGCCTTCGAGTATCAGGGCGACTGGTTTCTCAAAATCCTCGCCACCCGCTACAAACTGGAGGATGTCAAGAGGACCAGCATCGAATGCGGGCTCGTGCAGGCCGTATTCACGAAGAACAACGACACGATATCGAGCCGTGCCCTTTACCGCATCCGCGGCGTCCAGCAGCGTCTTGATCTCCTCATGCCCGCCGGCGCCGTTTTCGACGACGTCACCATCAACGGCAGCCGGATCACGCTGGAATCGGCCGGGGAATCCGTCGACCAATCCGGATCGGTGCGTTACTTGATCCCGCTTACCTCGGTCAGTCCCGATACGCCGTTCACCTTGGAACTGCGCTACACGCAGCCCCGTCGCGGCGGAACGGTCGCCATTCCCGACTTCCCCGGTGAGATTGTTCCCGATGAGCGTATTTCCGATCAAATCGCCTCTGCGGAAACGACGAACGGTCCCGTCCAAAAACCGGCCGTCCAGTTGATGTACCTCGCCGTCTACCTCCCGGAAGAAGACGTCATCACCGCCTACGGGGGACCGTGGTCGCGGCATTACCGCCTGCTCAACCGACCCGACGAACCGTACCTCGAAACGTATAACGGAATCGATATTCGAAATATCGTACATGAAATCGGTTCCGGGACCGTGCGTGATTTCCCGGTCGGCGGGAACGCCTATCTTTTCAGCACGCTTCAACCGGACGGAACCGCCGACGGGCTGCTTGCGATCCGGACCGCCCGGAGTACGCCGGTTGTCGCCGGGATACTCGTTTTCGTGATGGTAATCGGCGTATTGCTCATGCGAACGAGCCTTTATCGGCGGTTACAGGCGGTTTGCATCCTGATCGCGGCCTTGGTTTTGGCGTGGGTTTTCTGTCCGACCTTTCTCGAACTCGGCACAACCTTCAGCGCCGGAAAGCTGGCGATCCTGTGCGTCGCGGCGCTCTGGTTTCTCCAGGGCCTGAATTTTCTTCGCAGGAAAATCAATTGGCGTAACATGGGGCGTTTCTTTCTCCAGCCACTTTTTCAGCGATCGAAGCCGGAGCCGGAAAAAGTCCCGGCGGACCAGGCGTGTTCCGAAAATACGGACGCCGTGAAAGGAGGAGCCGACCATGAGTAGAATCAAAACAGCAACTGCGACGGCAATTTCGGCGATCTTCCTGTCGCTTTTCCCCATGACGGATTTGCGGCTCCTTGCGCAATTCGAGGATTTCGGGGGTTCCACGGGAACTGCGGAAGAACGTGTCCGGGAAATTTACGTTCCCGAAGATCAGTTGGGCGCCGTGTTTGAAGGCGCGAAAGACCGGGTCTTGCTCAACCGCTCGGAATACGACGCGTTGGATGAGAAAGTCCGCGCCGTGGAAAAGGAAAACGCCTTGAAATCCGGGGAATCCCGGCCGCCGTGCCAGGGCGTCGTGCTTTCCGCCGATTTCCGCGTCACACTTGGCGAACGTCGAGCGATCTTCGAGGGAACCCTGGAGATCGAATCGTTGACGGAGGATCCGATCGCGCTCCCGCTTGCCTGCGAAAACCTCCGTGTCCTCGCGGCACGTTGGGACGACGGACCCGCGGCACTCGACCCGGCCGGGCTCGTCCTGTTGATTCCGGAAAAAGGCCGTAAACGGCTCACGCTCCAGATGGTCGGGCCCCTCCACGTCGATGCGACCCGGCAGGAGTTGGCGTTCGCGCTCCCGCGCGCTCCCCGGGAATCCCTTGCGCTGGAAGTCGGCGGCGACGTCGATC
>DOMV01000078.1 GCA_003509805.1 Planctomycetaceae bacterium | reverse complement strand
ATTTCGTGCGACATGTGGGCCAGGAACATCGACTTGGCGATCGAAGCCTGCTCCGCCGCCACGCGATGGGTTTGGTCGGTCAAGTCGTAAATGCTGGCCGCCATGAATTGTTTTCCATCCTGTTCGATCAGGTCGCAGAACAGCTCGGCCGGATATTCGCTCCCGTCCCGGCGCCGAATGAGACCGTTCAACAAGATCGCCTTCCTTTTGACCAAGTCGGGCCAAAACATGCGCCAATATTCCTCGTTATACGAAATACTGAAGTCCCAAACGGGGTGGCCGAGTATTTCTCCCGCCGAATCATACCCGAAAGATTGAACCATTGATCGGTTGGCGTAAACGATGCGGCCATCTTCCGAGGCCCGGCAAATCGGGATGGAAATGAAATCGAGCACATTTTGCATGATCTGGAGCGATCGCTCGTACCGGACGTTTTCAGTAATGTCCCGGTAGGTCCAGATTTCGGTCCTGCCTGTTTTGCCGAGCCCGGTACGAACGACCCGCCCTCTCACGCTGCAAATCCGGCCGTCCCGGAGATGAATCGTTCCTTCCCGGGATTCCCCCGTTTCGCGAACCTCGCGTATGATGCGGAGGAGTGAGTCCACATCGTGCAGATGACCGTCGTAAAATTCAAAAACGACATCCAACGGCTCGTTGAATCGCAGTTGTTCCCAGCCGGGAAAAAGCGAGTTGAACGCCGTATTGGCGTGTGGCAGTTCCACGCCGTCGGACAAGGCGAGGATCCCTTCCTGCGAGGCGTCCAGGATCGCGTTGAGCAGTTTCCGCTGTCGGGCGAGCGCGTCTTCCCGTTGGTGCTGTTCGTCGATGTCGCGTATGTACTCGATCACCAGGGCGGGCTTGCCGGTTTCCGGATCGACGATCGGGTGACTGCTCAACTCGAACCAGCGATCATGGTTCGGATTGTAATAATTATGGACGTGCTTCTCGCCCGTCTTGAATGTCTTGAGCACGGGGCAAAAACTGCACGGTTCCGAAATGCCGACCAGGGCTTCGAAACACGTGTATTTGTTCGGGACGACCTCGGGCAACCAGTTGCGCGTCACTTTATTCGCCCGCCGGACGACCAGGTTCTCATCGACGACCATGATGCCGTCCTGGATGCTCTCGAACATGGTTTCCAGGAGCCATTGATTCTGCTTGGATCGATGCAACAGCGCCTTTGCGCTCTGGTCGAAAACGAACCCGAAAATACCGATGATGCCGTCCGCCTCGTCGCGGGCGGGAATCGTTTGTATCTTGACCACCTGATTCCGGCGCGATTCGGTCGTCGAGGATGTTTCGCCCCGCAAGGTTTGTTTCACCGCCGCCAGGGCGCCGTCACACCCCTGGAAAAGTTCGAAAAAGGATCGGCCTCGCAAACCGCCGGACCGATCGCCGTTCACATCGAGAAAACGAACGAGTGCCTCGCCGGTATGAAACACGAAAACGCCGTCTTTGTCCAATTGAAAAAAATCGGTACCATCGGCCCTGGCCAAAGATCGAAGCAACAGATTGTCGTTATCCATGAAAAAAACCTCGTCCCTACGAACACCGACGGTACGAAAACGTCGATACCGACAACACTATGATATTGTCCGTTGGCTCAATGTTCAAGTAGTACGCCCGGTTTTTGTCTTTTTGCCCGGGCTGTCCAAATCTTGCGTCACATGCAATTTACATGTTTTGCACGCCCCGTCTCCATTCGTGAAAATGGAGAAAACAGGTCGTTTGGTGCGAATCGAGCCGGGCAAGTCGCTATTCTGCCAAAAATAGCGTAACGCCAAGTCCGGTTGTACCGGATAAATTAAGTGGCGACTTCACGCAAAATGGTTTTTTTGGCAGTATACTCTTGCCTACTCACAGAACAGGACATATATTTTGACTAAAAGGAACATATTAAATTTCTTAATGCAAATCCTTTCGCTTCGACTGAACTTGAATTGTGGCGTGGTTTTCTGACGCCGAATGGGGCGGATGCGTACCGTGTCCGAACTTTTTTCAGAAAGCCGTTCCATATAAGTATTTAGGTATTGAGTGCGAACGATCGTGAATGTTTTCGCGACACTGCAATATCAGGAGACCGGCGAGGATGGGGCGTTTTGACGGACGGAAGTGCCGGTGCGGCTCCGCGCTTCCGTTGACGGCCCGGCCTCGTTGGGAATAAACACCCAACTAAGGAGGACGTGCAAATGTTGAACAAATTCAGAATCGGAACAAAACTGACGGCCGGATTTTTACTCGTCGTCGCGCTCCTCGTCGTCATGGCGGGGGTTGCTTGGTACGCGCTCGGCGAGAGCCAGCGGTCGACGGCCGCGATGATGGAGGTCCAAGACCTGCTTACCGACACGCTGACCTACCGTCGGCTTCTCAACACGGCACAGCTCCAAGCCGTCAGCGGGACGCTCAACCGCGATACCGTTTGGCAGGAGAATCGGAAAAAGACCGATGCTGAGATTAATGAGATCGAGGTACGGGTCAAAGACCTGTTCGCGGGTGAAAACAAAGAGATTTTTCCGAAACTGGTCGCAGCCTATGAGCAGTATCGCAAGAATGACGACGACTGGTATGCCATCGAAGCCAAACGCGCCGCGGCCCAAAAAAACATGGTGGAGACGGCCACGAAAGTCATCGCGGCAATGCAACGGGCTCTCGAAGTTTACCAAGAGCATCTGGATGCATCCAAGGCAACCGTCGACGAGGCTGAAAAAGTCGACAGCGAGATCGCCGGGCGTATGCTCAGGATTAGTGGTTACATAGGCGACATTCAGGAGGTGCGCCGCAGTTTCTTTTTCATGATGGCCGAACCGAAATTCGAGGAGCAGAAGAAAATCGGCGAAAGCACCGGCAATGAGGTGCAGAAGCTGGGGAAGAACCTTGATGCCCTGCTCGCCGAAGTCACGGGGCCCCGGCGGCGGGAAGCGATTGGGAACGCCATCAACGCGGTGAGTGACTGGCGCAAGTATCTCGCCGAGAACATCAGCTTGGTGACGCAACAGGAGACGGGTAGTGGGAAGCAGGCCGAGCTGAGCACCGAGATGACGGGCTATCTGGAGGACTTGATGAAGAATCTCCGCACACGCTTCGGCGAGATTCGGGATAAATCGGTGAAGACCGACGCCCTAATGAACAGGATCATCATGGTCGTGGCCGTTTTCGCGGTGGTTGTCGGGCTGGTCCTGAGCGTCGTGCTGAGCCGGAATATCAGCGTTGGTGTTCGCGAAGTGGCCTCCGCGACCAAACACATCGCCGAAACGGGTGACCTGAGTTTCGAGATTCCGCCCCACTTCATCAGTCGTGGCGACGAGGTGGGCGACTTGGCCAAGAGTACCAATAACGTCATCGGCGAATTCCGAAAAGTGGCGGCCATGGCGAAACAGCTTGCCGAGGGGAACTGGCAAACCCAGGTCCACATCCGGGGCGATTTGGACGCGATGAACCAAGACTTGGCCTCCATGCTCGATCAGGTGAATCACGCCCTGCGTGAAATCAACGACAGCGTGAAGCAGGTGGCAACGGGTGCGGGCGAAGTCTCCTCGGCGTCGGTGACGCTCTCCAGCGGAGCCCAGGAATCGGCGGCAAGCCTTGAGGAAATCACCGCCTCGATGAGCGAAATCAGCAGCCAGACGAAAACGAACGCCGAAAACGCGGCCAATGC
>DOMV01000303.1 GCA_003509805.1 Planctomycetaceae bacterium | reverse complement strand
TTCGTCAAGCGAACCGCATTGCGATTGTTCCACCGTATAGAAGGTCTGGCGGTCATAGGTGATGCGAATGCGCGCAACATCGACCGTTTTCGGGCGTTCGTCGAGCGTCTCCGTCCGACTCGTTCCGGGAAGAGCGAGGTTGGCGGACAAAAGTTGCTCGATTCGCTGAAAACTGGCCGTACAAATGAAAAAAATCAGCAGCAAAAAAATGACGTCGATCATCGGCGTCATGTTCAGCAGCATGTTTTTGCGCAGTCTTACCGGTGTTTTCATCGTCAAATCCTATACTTCGACCGGCCCGACAATCCTCCCGCTCACAATCCCGCGCATAACCGCCCGCCGCTCGAACGAAATGTTTATGTCATTGTACAAACCGAGGTTAAGGGCGAGTGAGTGCGGTAAACAGACGTGACCGCATGTCCGTTTTCACCGCGTTTCCGGTATCATCTATCGAAGCCGACGTGCGCGCTGTTTGGGCGGGGAGCATGATTCGACGTCGGTTCATGGGCGACCACCGGGTTGCACGGTCGGGAGCCGTTCGGCTGTCCGCCACGGACACGGCTTCGGGAAATGTCAACGGTTTTCGGTGTACCATAACGTCCCCAGGAAAATGATCGCTATCGGGAGTAATGCCGTCGGCGGCACGAGCGGGACCCGGTAAATTTCATCCAAAACCGGTTCGCCTTCCGGGAGGGAATCAAACCAGTCGGCGACTTCGAGATCGTGTGATGGGTAAAAGACGCCGCCGCAGGAGAGCGCCGCCTGCCGCAAGGCTTCCGAATCCCGGGCCAGCCGAACCAATTCGGGATCCTCGTCCACAAGCGCGTCCGACGTTTCTCCTTGAACCGCCGAATTCGTGTGCACGGAATTCATACGCTTCGTACCGCCGGCCAGGAACCGGACAAGGCCGAGCCAATAACGGCGGTAAAACGCGCCTTCCCCGATCGCACGTAATCGCCATGTTTGATCGGTTCCCTGCCAATAAACGCCGCCGCTTCCGTTCGGCCGCAGCAACATCAAGGCGGCGCCCGATCCGGTCGAAGCGAGAACCCGTTGGAGGGGATCGGGACTCTCCACCGCCAGCGCCCCGTAGACGAGTGGCTGAGATACGTGCGGCTGTGGTGCGGTCGCTCCCTTTCCGGGCGGGTCATTTCTGTCGGCATCATCCGCGGATCCAACGGCTTGTTGAGGGATCAGCGGGTCGTGTGCAAAACGGATTTCGCTTGTTTCCTCCTTCTTTTGGACGCGGTACGTTCCCTTGGGAAACATGCGTGCCAGAGGCGTTTCGAAATAACGCCGCGGGAGAAAACGGGGCCCCGAAATGAGGAGAAGCGACCGTTTTTCCGCCGTGGACGCCAGGGAAGAAATGAGGGCCGGTCCCAACGTCTCCGGATCGACGTCGCCGAGAATGACAAGGTGACGGGCCTCGATCGACTCCGCGGTCAGGTCGTTCGGGGAAATCGCGGTCGGATCCTGTTCGGTATAACGGGAATCGGCGTCGAAAAGAACCGTTCTCAACTCGATTTCCGGCTCCCGAAGCAGCAGTTCGCGCAGGAAACGGTATTCATATCGCGGCGACTGTTCGATATAAAGGACATGCAGGCGTTCCCGGTCGATCGTCAACGAAAAATCGACCGCATTATTCACCTTGTCCCATTCGTCGAACTCGCCGGAAGCGTCGACGCGGATACGATACCGGAAAGTACCCTCTCGACGGGGAACGAGAAGCAGGGAAATCCGCATTTCACCGGTCCCGGAAGGAATGACGACATCCTTGCTTTGCAACAGGCGAACGGTCGACGCGGCAGTGGGTGCGTCTGGGGACACTGCCCGGGAAGCCGAAACGGGATCAATCGGGTCGGGCAACTGTTCCAACCGAACGGTCGCCTTCAAGACTCCGGAAGCGTTGCGTATGACCGGCGAATCATTGGCTTCCGGCGTTCCTTCGTCATCGTTTCGTTTCACGACCGGGATTTCGATCATGCGCAACGGGGCTTGAATTTCGAACGGTTCGCCCAAAAACGCCCGGTGTGGGAGAAAACCGCGTGCCCAGCGCAAATCGCCCGGCGGCCGTTCGCTCCCGAAGCCGACGGCGTGAAACGGTGTGCCTCTCGTCGAAGCATATTCGGCCGCTTCCGCAAGGGAAATGCCCTCTGTTACGATTCCATCCGAAAGAAGGACGAATGCGGCCGGCCGGTCGTCGGGCCAATCCCGGTGGGCATCAGGGGGGGCATCAGGGTGTGAATTGCGGAGTAATTCACGAATCCGATTGCCAATCGGAGAACCGGTTCGCGACAGCCGGGCGTTTTCCCGGCCACCGGCGTTTTGTTTCCGCGAATCGCCGCCGTACGGTTCCTTTTCCGCCGGAAAAAGCCAATGTCGTTCCACCCGATACCGGTTTTTCGAATCGGGCAACTTCGACAGAAAGCGTTCGAGGTCCCGTAACGGCGTTTCTCCGGGCCGTTCCAAGGGCCGATCCATGCTGCGAGAATTATCGCACAATAAAATCAGCCGCGGCGGAAGGAAACGGCGCTGTTCGCGGTAAGGGGCGAGAATCGCGATCGCGAAAAGAAACAACACGGCTGCCCGCAGGAGGCGACGTGCCCGGGAATCGGGAACGCGTGAACCGGAAACGTCGTCGTCCCGTACACGATTTCGCGGAAAACGGGCCCGACTGCGGTAGAAAATGAAAAACGACCCGATTGCAAGCACGGGGAGAAGTATCCAGAGCATCGGACCGCTCCAGACGGGGTCGATTCCCAGTGTTGTCGATTCCAGAGACGTCTTCACGGTCCACCTGCGGCTTCGGGAAATTCCGATGGTTTCTACGATATCGCTTGGATTCTCAGGGGCCCGAAAGTAATTTGTCGATCGATTGAATCGATTGTTTACTGATCTGCGAATAAAATGGGAACGTAACGGCGCCGAAGGAAGCCGCGCCGTATTCCAACCATACGGCGCGCAGGGACGGCTCGACCGACGGGTCGAAATTTATTCGCGGGTCCATAACTTTTAGTTTTTAACTCTTCAATTTTATGTCCACTTTCATCCAGGAATCCATCGAAAAAATCAAGCGGCAAGTCGGCGACGACCGGGTTATCTGCGGGCTTTCCGGCGGGGTCGACTCCGCCGTCGTCGCCGCGCTGGTGTATCGGGCCATCGGCGACCGACTGAGTTGTATTTTCGTCGACAGCGGCCTGATGCGCAAAAACGAGATCAATGCCGTCGCCGAACAGTTTACGAACCATTTCAAGACGGATCTACAAGTTGTCGACGCCGAAACAACCTTTCTCGAAGCGCTCCGGGAAGTCGTCGATCCCCAGGAAAAACGGAAAATCATCGGCCGGGTCTTCATCGACGTGTTCGCCGACGCGGCGGGAAAGATCGAGGGAGCCCGGTTTCTCGCCCAAGGAACGATCTACCCCGATATCACCGAAAGCGGCGGAACCCCGGGATCGCCGCAAGCCGTGATTAAGTTTCACCATAACGTCGGCGGCCTGCCCGAAGACTTGCAGTTCGAACTGGTCGAACCGCTGCGGACGCTTTACAAGGACGATGTCCGCAAACTGGGGGCGGAACTGGGGCTCCCGGAGGAAATCGTATGGCGTCACCCTTTCCCCGGGCCCGGACTGGCGGTCCGGTGTCTCGGCGAAGTCACGAAAGCCAAGCTCGAACGGCTGCGCGACGCGGATGGAATCGTCGTCGAGGAAATCAAAAACGCCGGCCTGTACCGCACCATCTCGCAAGCGTTCGCCGTCCTCATCCCGGTTCAAAGCGTCGGCATCGACACGACCGGGCAGCGGGCCTACGGCGACACGGTTGCCGTTCGCTGCGTCACGACCGGCGACTTCGTCACCGCTTCCTGCGAACGGGTTCCTTATGGCGTTCTCGAAAAAATCTCGGCCCGGATCACGCAGGAGGTCGAAGGCGTCAACCGGGTCGTTTACGACA
>DOMV01000350.1 GCA_003509805.1 Planctomycetaceae bacterium | reverse complement strand
CGAAAGAAATGATGGGCCAGTCCGAAGCGGGAAGGATGCTGCAAGAGGCAATGGAGGCGGTTCGACCCGCGACCGATCGACTTGACGAAATGTACGCCCAGATTGATGCAGAAGCCGCTGCTGCGCGGGCAAGAGGTGAAAACATCCCGGAGGAAGCGATCGAGAAAGCCCGGGCAATGGCCAAGGAAAAGATCATGGGCAAAGCGGAAACGAAGGACGGGAAACCGCACGACAATCCGGCCCTCGTTCGCGGGAGCGTCGCTTACGTCGATTTCCTGCGGCGTGGTGCCGGCAATGATCACATGAAAAAAATTCGGGAAAACACCGCGCGGCAAAACGAACTGCTCGCCCAGAACGTGGAAACGACCAAAACCGTCGCGTCCGTGTTGAATCAAAAAATCGAAATCGTCAATTGACATGATTATTCTTAAAAGAATCATTTCCGTTTCCCACAAGAGCGACGGAGCGAATCCGGAAGCGTCGGTCACGTTTCACGTTTTTTCCGACGAGTGGCGGGACGGGCCGTTCCAGATCGCCTATCAGGGAATTTCCGACACGATTATCGATGCCGACGGCAAGGTGAACGGCTGGCTGCGCCGCCGCGAGATGTACCGTTTCGGTAACGATTATGACGGACGCATCGGCGCGGCTGAAATCGAGGTGTCCGAACGCAAGATCATCGACGGCGACGACGAATATGAGATCGTGCTCAATGCCGCCGGAGTCGAACTCAAACCGAACACCGGGCGTACGGCAATCATTCGGTGGACGGTGCGGCAAACCTTTCGGAAGCCGAGCCCCGGCAAGGAGGAGCCGGAAAACGAACCGGCTGCGAATGATCCGATTACTGTACGCATATCCCGCGAGTTTGTCGAGGTCCCGTTCCTGCGGGACGTTCGGACCGGGAAATTGATCGTGAACAGCGTGGGTGATCCGTTCATCCCGACGCCGATGCGACAGGCGGTGATTCGGAATTATTCGGTGACGCGGAAGGAAAGGGCGAATCCGTACGCAAAAGCGGACCTGTACGAAAACGTCGTCAATTCCGATGACTGGTACGGTGCCGCGCCGGGGGAAATGCTTCTGACCACGATCGATCCCGATTTCGACGGCAGCAGCTTCACGGTCACGTACAATTTCAAGTACAAAAAAGGCGGCTGGGGAGAAAAGATTCTCGACACGGGGTTACGAAAATTCGAAGTTCAGCAAGAGAATGGCGAGGCGGAGTCGAAATACGTTCCCGTGCGGATTATGATGCAAGAGAGCAACACGCCGGTCGAGGAGCCGGTGAGACTCGACGGCCACGGTTTCCCTCTCGAGGAAGAAAACACGGTCGGCGTCGATTTGCCTCTCGCCGGTTTCTTTTGGAAGTATCGCGAGATGCCGTTCGCCGCACTGAAATTGCCGAATATCTATCAGCTTGTTTCTCGCGACGAAAAACTGCGTGAGGAACCGACGGAGGGGGAAACCGATGAGTGATGTCGTGCTGTTCGGGCGGGACCTGGCAATGCGTACGAAAACGCACGTGGAGCGGACGCCGGTTGCGTCGCCATTACGCAACAAAAATCGAATCGGCGTGGCGGCCGATCTTTTTTCCCCGGTCGTCCTCGTCGGCGGCTGGGAAAAGATTATTGAAAACGGCGGCGAAAACGGCGGTGAAAACAGTGCGGAAAGCGGTTGGGTTGCCCGGTGCCGGCGTCTTTGGCAGGACGCAACGACCGGGAAATACGATCCGGCGGACTGGAATCCGGAGGTTTCCGAACTGTACGATCCGACCGCCGACGGCGAGCCGGCGAGCTTGCCGGGTGATCGTGTTTGGGCGGTCTATCGCGGACGCTGGGAGGTCGTGTCTTCGCCCGGCGGGGGCGCTCCGGCCGCTCCGGTGCTTTATGGTACGATTATGGAAGACGTGCCGCCCACGGACCATAGCGATGTCGATTATCGGTTCGGAAAAGTGAGTGTTCTCGGTAAGACATACAGACCGACAGATTCCAATGAGTCAGTGAACGATGGCAATCCAATTGTGTATGATTATTGCGTGTGTCTGGAAACCTCCTTCGAGAGTGACGAATATCTGATTCAAAATACATTCGTAAAACTCACCGGTCCTTACAAAATGGACGATCCTGATGCCGATCCGGAATCGGAAGAGCCACCGGACCAAGTCGACTTTTACGTTGCCGTCGAAATCGACCGCGAGTACATCGCAGAAATCGATTCAGATATTTACAAATCAACTGATTCAACAATCCAGGTCGGCGGGCACTCGTTCAAGGTATTCGGCGACTTGATCCCGCCCGATTCTTATATTCCTGCCGGTTTCGGTGTCAGAGTTCGCAGGACAACAGGGACCACAGTTCCGCGTCTTTGCGTCATCGCCGGTAAATGTCCGGCGAAGATTCAAGAGGAGCAATAATCAATGAGCAGGATGATCGCGTCAAGCCTCGAATGGCCTGCCGGTGAATGTTGCTGCGAAATTTCCAGCAGCATCTGCGGAATTCCGGTTCAGAATTCCGGAATCGCCTATCCGTCTCCGATGATCTGGGGTCGGGAAATCGTTGCACGCTACACGCGGACAACCGACGATTCGGATAACTACGTTTTGAATCCGCGTCTCGATCCCTGGGAGTCCGGTCCGGGATTGACTTACGGCGTGGACCTCGTTGACGTGCTTCGCGAGGCCGGGTGGTTCGATTATACGATTGATTCCGACCGCCGGTTCAAAGCATCGGAAAGCGACGTCGTTCCGATATGGCGACTTGTGTCGTACAATAATACGAAGTATTTTGAAGGAATGGCACTGTAGCCGTGTAA
>DOMV01000059.1 GCA_003509805.1 Planctomycetaceae bacterium | reverse complement strand
GTATCAACATGATACGATATAATCTCCTCAAAAGGAATGTATCAAAATGAAACACTAAGGTACTACCGACGTGCAAAACCCGGCTCGGGGTGATCGCGACCCCGCGCTAGGTTTGGGACACTTTATTTCACATGACACACATTTACCGAAAAGGGGGTTAAATGCTGAAACAGCCTAAACTTACGACAAAAAAGCAGCCGGAAAAATCGCGGATTCCGCTCGATTCGCTCATGCCTATCGAGTGGAACCCACGAACCATCTCCCCGGATGCCCTGCGAAAACTCGCAGCTTCCCTAAATTCTCACTCTGCCGCGACGCCCGGGTGGAAAGAAGGGGACGGAATTCGGCTCGCATCGCCGATTACGGTCAATCGGAACGGCAATCGCATCCTCGGCGGCCACCAACGGGTTGCGGCATTAAGGCAAACTGGGCAAGATTGGATTCACCCCGATGACATTTGCTGGCGGGAGCTTCCCGTTGACAGTCCCGCCGAAAAAGCCCTTGTCATTTCGCTCAACAACAAGGATGCGAGCGGTGATTTCGTCGACGAACTACTTGAAACCGTACTCGGCGNNAGCCTGCTGGCCAACCTGGAAGAAGAGGAGCCGGTCGAAACCGGGGAAGGTCCGGGAGGAACGAGCATCGGGACCGCTTCGCTCCATAAATGCTCATTCACCGTGACGGACGAGCAGCTTTCCTCCGTGGTTTCCGCTTTGGCGGCGGCGAAGGAACTGGGCGATTTCGTCGACACGGGAAACGAGAGTCAGGATGGGAACGCCCTCGCCCGTGTGTGCGAATTGTTCCTCGGCAGTATCAAGGGGNNACACATGGCCAAGGTTTTGAGTTTCGACGAAATTCGTCGCATCGTTTCCGGGCAAGGCGAGTCTTTCACCGAGGAGGAAGTGCGTGACATTCTGCAAGGTGCTCCCGTCCAACCAGACGGCGCGTATGATCTGGTCGAGCTGCTCGCCTGGTTGACACTCAAGGAGGAAGAAACCGCCAATGGCCGATAAAAACACACCAAAAGGTTTTCTTTCCCGCGCGAAATATATTCGCCTTGTCGCCCGTGGTGCCGAGTCGATCGGAGCCGCGCCGAAAGACCGCGCTCCGCTCATCGATCGGCAACGGCGCGAAGCCGGTTTCCCCACCATCGGCGAAAAAGGCGAGATTAACATCTTGGGAATGATCCGTTTTCTGTTTCGTAAAATCAGAGCGAATCTTGCCAAACCGAAAGCCGGCGACCTTGAGACGGCCGGAATATCACATCGTGATAAGGTGGGGTTCCGCGCGCGGGAAATGTCCAGTCAACTCGCGGAAATCAAGCATCTTCCGCCGGTTGCCGACCCGGAACGCCGGGCTCACGCCGCGACCGATCTGAAAACGTGGTTCGACACCTATCTTTCCGAATCCTATTTTTACCGGCCCTACTCCGATTCGCAGTTGAAAATCATCGGAAGGGTGGAGCGAGTCTGTTGGAGCGGCGGCAAATACGCTCTTTCGGCGAAGCGGCGGGGAGCGAAGACGACCATTGTCCAGGCGGCGCAGCTGGAGTCGCTCATGAACGGTCGGCACGTTTATCAATTTTTTCTCGCCGCGACGGAAAAAAAGGCGGGCGAGGCGCAAGAGTTCTTTATGAACGAACTCGAAAACAACGAGCTGCTTATCGCCGACTATCCGGAAATCTGCTACCCGATCTATAAGCGGCAGGGGAAGCAGCAACGGAGTCTGACCTATCACGCGCGCCCCTTGAAAATCTACATCGGCACCGAGATGATCCGGCTCGGCATGATTGAGGAAACGCAAACCGTCGGCGGCGTCGAAACGCTCGTTCCTTACCCGTCCAGCGGCAATCAAATCCTGTTCAAGTCCGCGAATTCCGGCGATATTCGCGGGAGTCGTCACATTATTCGGAATCGCGGCGTGTACCGCCCCTCGCTCGTCGTGGCCGACGATATTCAAAACGACGGCTCGGCGCGGAGCGAAATCAAGAAGGACACGTACATTTCCCTGTTCCGCAAAACGCTCGGGCAGATCGGCGGGTACGATAAAGCGACCGGACGCATCATGATTCCGTCGCTTTTCGTGATCGGCACCTGTATTTTCCCGGACGATTTTCAGTGCCGCATGGTCAATCGGGAACTCAACCCGGACTACCAGGGCGAAGTATTCCGCCGCATGATCGGTATGCCGGAAAACATGAAAATCTGGATGAAATATCGGGATATTCGTGCGGAATCGCTCCGAAAATTCGGCGACAATCGCGAAGGAACCGCGTTTTATCGGCAAAATCGCGAGGAAATGGATCGGGGGGCCCGGGCGGACGACGAGAATGATTATGAGGAAGGGCAGATTTCCGCGACTCAGTACGCGATGGACTGTTGGTGCGACGATGAGCCGGCGTTCTGGTGCGAACATCAGAATCAACCGGAGAAAGCGGTTGCGATCAGCGACGGTCTCATCACGCCGGACACGGTCATCGACTGCGCCGATCCGCGATACCCGCAATGGTCTCTTCCCTCGGAAACCGTTCTCTTGACGGCGCACGTCGATGTCGGCCTCAACTGCCTTTGGTACGTCGTCATGGCGTGGGGAAAGAACTTCTCGTTCGGTCACGTCGTCGCGTTCGGAACCTTCCCGGAGCAGGTGCGGGCTCGGTACCGGAAAAACGATATTGCCAAGGGCGATCTCTCGATTCAACACGTCTACGAGGACCGATTCGCCGAGGAGGAAGAAGAAACCGCGACGAGATCACGGGAGTATTCAAAGAATCAAAAGGACAAGGTGCGCCGCGCGGTTGCCGATTGCATAGACTTCATTTTCTCGCATCCGTTTCACACCGTCGATCCGGAGGGAAATTTGCAAGAGATCGATGTTCATGCCGAGTCCTCGTTCGACAGGGACAACACGAACGGACGGTACATCGGGGACGGGAAGGTGCTCGGGAAGTATCCGTTTCTCGCGAAATGCTCCGTCGACTGCGCGGACGGGATGCTGGAGNNGGAACGCCTTGCTTGATTCACCGTGGAAGAACCGACTTATCGCGAGCTACGGCGGTCGCTCGACGACCAAAATGCTCGCGTCAAACATCGCCGAGCGAAAACCCGGCGAGCGGTACGGGTATCACATGATCGAAAATCCGCCCGACAAAAAGGAAAAACGCCGCCTCTCGAAAGAGATCGTCTCGGTACGGTACGACGTTCATGTTTTCAAAGACGAGACCTTCGCGGGCTGGAATACACCCGAGGGGATGCAGGGGCGGTACGGTATTTCAGCGGCCGGCGTGACGAAAGAACGGCTCCAACTGTTCGCGGAACACCAAGCATCCTCCCAACGTCCGGAACGCCGTTATGTCGGGACGACGCGCTACAACGTCTACATGGAAACCGACATTGCCGACGACGATTGGTTCGACGGTGTGGCGGCGAATCGTTTTGACGCGGCCTATTGCGGAATCGGGGTCGAGGCGACGCGCCTCGCGATCCGCAAGTNNCAAGTCATCTCAAAGATTGTCGTTGCAAGAACAACCGGACACGACACGGCAAGATGTTTCTTGGGGGGAACGCGGCGCGGTTGTCAAGCCGGATAAAACGGATAAAAGTACAGCCCCGCCGGGCGTCGTAGTTCAACAAAACGACAATCCGCAAAATAAAACGAAGGATGACATTGACCCCTGGGCGGGTTTGTATGTCGATTGAAACGGAGGTCACATTGAAAAAAGAGCGAAAAANNGCCGTAAAAAACGGGTGAAATACCCGATTTTTCCTTGCCCCCGTTGCGGTGAATGGACGGCGGTCGATTATGCCCGCCGAAAAAAGGGATTGCCCTACCCGCACCGCAAGCGCGTTTGCCCATTTTGCCAATATCGTTTCACGACGGCTGAAAAGATCGTCGAAAACGAATGAATTTCCGACTTGTAGTCGACATGCCGACTACAACCTCGCTTTTTCGCATTGAATCCTTGTCGGTCTCCTGTATGATGTGCCCTTACGAAAGGGACATCATGTCTACGGATCAGGTCAACAACGACAATCAATCGATTCTCGGCGGCATCGACCCGCAACGCATCGCCGCGATCCGCGCTCCCGGTCTCGAACTGCAAACGCACAGCGACCGGGACGCTATCGCCCGCGAAAAGTGGGAAGAACAAAAGAAGTCCGCAGCGGTCGGGAGTCGCATGATGAATTTCATTCCGCCGGGCACTCGCTGAATCATGCAATACGTCACCGTCATCGACACGCTTCCGTCGACGCCGTCCGTTCCCCGGGCGGCGATGCGGAACGTACCGGCCGGCGACTTTCCCATGATCGTCGCGGGGGCAAGTACCTTCGACGCGGCACAATTGAATGACGACAATTTCCGAAACTGGGGACACGTCAAGCCGGAAACACCGGAAGAAATCATCGACCCCCTGTCTTTGGAGCGTCTGCGGAGCCGCGCCATCGCCGAATGTCTTAACGACGACGCCCTGAACGGCATGATCAACGTCAGTGCCGAGTCCGTGGTCCACTGCGGACCGAAACTTCAAATCCGTATCGAAAAAGGAGGCAAACGTGTAAAAGAATTGGAGCAACAGGTCGAACGGCTCTGGATGAAGTGGACGGAGAAAACGCGGTATTTCATCAAAATGCGGACCGCCGTCAAGGACTTGCGGAATTACGGCCAGCTTTTCCGGCGATTGGTCTACAATCCCCGGATTTTCAATTGCCTGGACGTGATCTACCACAACCCGATGCGGGTCGCGAATCCCGACGGGCTGGAAAACGGTGAATCCGTGCTCATCGGCGATGAATTCTTCCGCATGGTCAACGGGGTCGCCTATGATCGGTTCGGCAACGAATCGTATTTTTGCGTTCTCGACCGACCGATTTATCCCGGTCCCTATGAAACATGGAATTACGAGTGGGTGAGCCGTGACGTCATGGTGCGGTATTTCGATCCGCAATTTTCCGAGCAGCCCGACGGTTTTCCCTGGGCGACTCCTTCGCTCGAAAAAGGAGCGTTCCGGAGGTCGTATGAAAAAAGCGAAACCAAAGCGGCGCAGCTTGCCGCCTCCCTGTTCGGGCAAGTCGTCACGGACAACGATTTTATTACGTTTTTCTCTGAAGGTCTCAATGAGCCCGACAATCTGCCGGGTTTGGATGCGATGCGGAAGTACCCGCCCGGTCGAAAGGTAGGATTGGAAAACGGTTCGTTTCCGATCATGGCTCCGGGTACAAAGATGGATACCCTTGAATCGCAGCATCCGCACACCACATTCGACGTTTTCACGCGAACGCTTCAAAAGGGGCAGGGGCGTCCGCTCCGCATGCCGGGTGCCTTCGCGACGGGTGATTACAGCAACACCGCTTACGCCTCGGCGATGAAAGACGATCAGGGCTGGGCGTGGCACCGCGAAGTGGAACGGGGGGACCTTGAAATCGTCGACCTGAAGGAAACCGCCGAGAAATTCGTCGCGGTTCAATCGACGCTCACGCCGTCGCTCGCCGCCTTGGCGACCGGCGAAGCGGAAATCGTCAAGATCGATTTCGATTGGCGACAATCCGACCACGCCGATCCGCTCAAGCTGGTAACATCCCGAGCGCTTGAGGTCAAGACCGGCCTCAAAAGTTTCCCGCACGTTTGGGCCGAGATGCAACTCGACCCGGACGATTACGTCGAGGAAGTCCTCGAATGGTTCGAGAAAATGAAGCCCGTCCTCATGGCTCAAGCACAATTGAAAGAACAACTGCAATCCCGCGCGAGGTCGCAACGTGTTGAAAAACCCGCCTGACATCATCATCCCGGCCGAATACGAGATCGTCGCGGAGGGCAACAACCCGCCTNNCGGATCGAGTGCAAGCCCGCCTACTCCGGCGAGAAACTGTACGTCGGCGGATACGATGAGCCGGTCATTCTCGACATTGCGACGCTTTCCCGCGATCCGGTCCCGTTCGTTCTCTACCACGACATCAACAAACCGCTCGGCATGGCGGACGTGATCGCCGCCGACGACAGGCAAATGGATGCCTCGGGGCCGTTGACACACACGACGGCCGATTATGCGAAAACGGAAATCAACGCCTCACGAAACGGCTTCCGACATAAAGCGTCCATTCACACCTACCCGCCGGATTCTCGTTTCGTTACGAAAATTTTACCCGGCCAAATCTTTTACGCCAACGGCCGTAATCAAATCGGTCCGTTCTATTACGTTCGGAACGCCAGATTGAAAAACATCTCCCTCTTC
>DOMV01000089.1 GCA_003509805.1 Planctomycetaceae bacterium | reverse complement strand
CATCAAGGCCGGCGGCGGGGTCGTCGTTCAGGGGACTCTTGCGCCCGACAACTACGAATACACGCTTGCCGCCGACAGGGACGCGATCGACCTGAAACTGTTCGGTCTCGCCCCGGCCGATCAATCGCGGTTCGTCGGGCAGCTCGACCTGTACGGCGACACCCATTTCAACAACGCGACCTACAAGCTCGACCTGACGACGGTCGATGACGCGCTCGCGGGCTTCCATGTTTCGGACCGGATCATCGTCAACAAACTGACCACCAGCGCCTCGGTGACAAATCCGAGCCTGAATCTCGGGAGAATAACCTTCGAGAAGGACGCGGGCGGCGATTACATCCAGAGCACGATCGACATCACCACCTGGAACACCTCGCAGGACGGCAAGTACCTGATCATGGCGGCCCAGGAATCGATCGACGCGGACAACGCGACGATCATGGATGCGTTCCGGATCACCTCGTCCGGCGGCGGCGATCTCACGCGCGGACGCAACGTCGCCTCGCTCTTCATCGATAAAGGCGTTCTCGGCACTCTCGGGGCCAACGAAACCGACATCGTGCTGCACACCTCGAACAAGGGCAACCTCTACCTGTACTGGAACGACAACGCCTCGGGTTACAGCGACAACCGCGACAAGAACAACTGGAACGGCAACGAACACACCGGCGATCCGACGTCGCGGAACTGGTATCGCCGCGGTTCGGCGGCGGACATGCAGGCCATGCGGGGCAACACGGATCCGAACGAGCGGCAGTTCTTCATGGACGGCGATTACCTTTTCTTCGACGCGGCGAACTTCGGCAAAGCGGGGGAAAACATCAACATCGGCGGCCCCATGACGGTTTCCGGCATGGAAGTCCTCAGCGGCGTCTACACCTTCAGCGGCGGTTCGATCGCCGGGGCGCTCACCGACGGGATCAATCCGTTCGTCGGCGTCGTCGCGACCGGCAAACTGGTCGTCAGCGGCCAAAACACGGTCGCCAACATGTACACGACGACCGATTTCCTCATGGGAACCGAATTGAGCGGCGGGGCCACGATCACGCTCGGCACCGCGCAGTCGCTCGGCACCTACGCCGGCAACACGGATGTCAACGGCGAACAGCGCGGCACGATTTCCGTGACGATGCCGACCGACGACAATCCGGCCTACGGCGGGACGATCCGGACGGAAACGGATTTGGAAATCCAAAATCGTTTCGCCGTCGAATCGGGAACTTCCGCGACGGCGAACAGCCTGACCTTCGACATTGCCGACAGAACCGAACTGGCCGTCACCGGGGTCGATTCCTCGGCCGTGACCGCCCACAACCGGGGCGGCGCCGTTTATCTCGCCCGGGACGCCGAACTCGGGAAAACCGGGATCGGATCGACGCTCCGTTTCGAAGGAAACACGGCGCAATCCGGCGGGGCGATTTACGCCGAGCAAAACCTGACGGTTACCGGCGGAACCGCTTTCATCAATAACACCGCGCTCGGCCAGGGCGATGCCATCTACATGGCGGGCAGCGGCGGCGTCGGCAACAATACCCTGACCCTCGACGCCACCGACGGTTCCGTCGTCGTCGGGAAAGCCCGGGTCGGCGGTTCGGGCAACGCGATCTTTTTGAACCAGTACACGAAACTGGTCACCACCGGCGGCGGCGGAGCGAACAGCGGCAACGTCTTCATCGACACGATTCAAAGCGGTGCCCAGGGCCGGAATGCGCTCGAAGTGAACATGAGCGATCCCGACGGGTTCGTGCAATTCCTGGGGAACAACCGGCTCAGCGCAGCCGGCCTTTCCGGCGGCGACGCGATAATCGCGAACGGGACGCTGCGCTTGGCCGACGGCGCGACTTTCGACACGGGAGGCGCCTCGAACACGGCCGGAATCACCGTTTTCGCGGGCGGCTCGATCGCCGGCCAAGGCGATTTCTTCACGCCGGGCGGTTTCTNNTTACTCGAAACTTGACGGAATCCATGCCGCGGATCATTTCGTCGTCGCCGAACACAACAGTCCCGCGGACTATTTCGGGACATTGACGTTCACCGGCAAGATGACGCTCGACGGCGCGACCTTGGCCGTCGACCTCGGAAACGGCGACAAGGATTTTGTCGTCGTCAACACTTCCGGCGCAGGCGCCACGAACATGGTCACCCTCAACGGTTTGAACACGGTCAAGGCCAACGTACTCGGTGTGGCCGGGCCGGGCTACCTGGTCATGCAGGCCGACGACGGCTTCATCGGTTCGGGCGGTGAAATCGACGCGGACGGTTTGCTCGCCTATTTCAACTCGCTCGGCGGCTCGGTTCGCCAAAGCGGCGGAACGTTGCGATTCGACAACCTCAACGCAGGCGGGTATTACACCGAACTGTGGATCGACGGCGTTACCGGCGGCAAAAACGCGAAAATCTACTGGAGCGGGACGTTTTCCAACCTCTGGGACCGCGATACGAACCATGACGAAACGACCGGGACGAAGAACTGGTCCGACAAGACGACCGACTTGACGTTCTACGATTACGATTACGTGCTGTTCAACGATTCCCCCGCGGCGGGCGGCGTGAACGTCACGGAATACGACATCGACGTGACCGGCGACTGGAGCGTCGTCGGCATGGACATCGAACGCGGAACCTACTCGTTCTTCGGGAGCGGGACCATCGACGGCGTGACCGGCCAGGGAACCCTGGATGTCGCCGACCAGACGGGTCAACTGCGTTTCCTCGGCGG
>DOMV01000095.1:15205-15368 GCA_003509805.1 Planctomycetaceae bacterium | reverse complement strand
CGTTCACGGCATTCGACGCAGAACTCCGGCTGGAACACGGGGCGATCCAGCGGAGCACGGCAGCGCACGCACCGGCTCGGGCAAAGCAATTCCAGGAACCGGTGAAAGCAGAGATGAAAGTCAACCCGTGATGTCCGCATGATATACTGGAAACGCGGTGAAA
>DOMV01000095.1:0-15161 GCA_003509805.1 Planctomycetaceae bacterium | reverse complement strand
GGCGATTGTGCGCGGGAACAGTTGCAGGACGTTGATAGTATACGCTTCCCGCATCGATCGGTTGTTCGTTTCGCCGGCGCACCGAAAACGCCCGTGTCATGCTTCGAGTATACGGGGAAAACCGCATGTCCGCAACCTTACCATTGGTCGTTCCGGGCGATGCCATGCGTTTCCGGCCGACGTTGCAAGCCGATATTGCGCGGCGGAATTACACGGCGGAATTGCACTGTGGAATTACACTGCGGAAACGAAGACTTGTTCGCGGTCAGTTTCAACGGGCGTTTTTTGGAGCGGTGTTTTTTGGAGCAGTGTTTTTTGGAGAAAGGAGTGTTTTTCCGGGAAGGAAGAGGTATAATGGGGGGGTGTTTGTATCGGATAACCGGCCGGAGCGGTCCCATCGAACCGCCGGTATCGGACACCATCAACGGCTTCCTCATGCTCTCTTCCTGTATGGGGTTTCCGCAACTTTCAAGGAGAATGCTCATGACTCAAACGACCCGTCGTTCCTTTTTGAAACGTTCCGCCGCAACGGCCGGGGCGGCTCTCGCGACTCCTTACCTTTTCTCTTCGGCCCAGCCGCTCCGTGCCGAAGCCGCAAACGATCGACTCCGTATCGGTTGTATCGGCGTCGGAAGCATGGGCAAGGGTGATGCCCGGGATTTCTCGCACCTGTGCGATATCGCCGCGATTTGCGACGTCGATTCCGACTACGGCCTCGCCCAGGCGATGAACGTCGGGGAAATCGCCAGGTACAAGCCGGACCAATACAAGGATTACCGCAAGATTCTCGAAAGGAAGGATATCGACGTCGTTTCGATCGTGACCGTCGATCATTGGCACGTTAAAATCGCGATCGAGGCCCTCCAGGCCGGCAAGCATGTTTTCTGCCAGAAGCCGTTGACGTTGACCGTCGAAGAAGGAAAACGTATCCGCGACGCCGTCAAGAAGTATCCGAAACAGGTGTTCCAGGTCGGGACGCAGCAGCGCGCGCAGCGCGACGAATTCCTCCTGGCCGCCCTGATGGTTCGCAAAGGCGTTCTCGGAGACATCACGAAAATGACCGCCGATATCGGCAACAATCCGGTTTCCGGGCCGCTCGCGAAAGAAGCCGCCCCGGAGTCGCTCGATTGGGATT
The DNA here is from genome assembly GCA_003509805.1 of Planctomycetaceae bacterium. GTDB lineage: Bacteria > Planctomycetota > Planctomycetia > Pirellulales > Thermoguttaceae > UBA8133. Next base: position 14,026 of record DOMV01000095.1, on the reverse strand, counting down.
TCTGGCAGGGCCAGTGCAAACCGGTCGACTATATCAAACGCCGCTGCCATTACGAATACCGCTGGTGGTATGAGTATTCCGGCGGCAAGTACACCGACTGGGGGGCTCACCACATCGATTTCGCGCACTGGGCGCTCGGCGAAGTCGGGGAAGGAATGGGGCCCACGAGCGTCAAACCGATCATGATAAAAAACACGGTCGAGTTCAAAGACGGTTACCCGACGGCCGACGATTGTTACAATACCCCGGAACATTTCGAGGTCTCCTGCAAGTTCCCGAGCGGAATCGAATTGCTCGTCGTCAGTCGGAGCCAGGACGGCAACGGGATCCTGATCGAGGGAACCAAAGGCAAGATCCACGTCAACCGCGGCCGGATCGCCGGCAAGGCAATCGAGGAAAAATGGCATGAAGGCGTCGTCACGGAAGAGGATTTCGTCGCCATGTACAACGGCAAGCCTTTTGAACGCAACCACAAAAAGAATTTCATCAACTGTATCCGCGAAGGCGGGACCCCGGTCTCCGACGTGATTTCGCATGTCCAGTCGATGAACACCTGCCACCTCTGCGCAATCGCTTCCCGTTTGAATCGCGAAATCAAATTCGACCCGAAAACCGAAACCATCCAGGGCGACGAACAGGCTTCCGCATTCCTTTCGTCTCCGCAACGTAAAGGTTTTGAAATCCCGGTCGTGTAAACGACGTGACGACGGGCCCGGGGCAAGTGGAGCGATTCCCGTCCCGGGCCGATACCGACTTCGGCGTTTATCTGAGCGGCGCAGCCGCCGGTTTTCCCCAAGTTCGTTTTTCAACTTTTCAGCCGCTTCACCATACTCCCATGTCTCCTTCTTCCCACCGTAACATCATATTGATCTTTTCGATCGCTTTGACGGCGATGCTGCTCGGCGGCGGAGCCGTCGGGGCCTATTTATATTCGCACCAGGTCGAACAGTTGAACGATTCGGCATTTCTTCAAAGCCGCCTCAAGGCGATCGGGCAGGACACCGGACCGGCCAAAGGCGGGGGACGCCGACCGGCGCTCGTGCGCGTCGCGGAGGCAAAATGGGAGACGATCAGCTCGATTCGTTCCGTTCCGGGTCGCTTGTATGCCGTGCGCGAAGCGACGCTGTCCTCCGAAGTGTCCGGGTTGATCCGGTCCATCCCGATCGAGCCCGGGACCAAATTGGTCGGTGAACAGACGTTGCTCGCCCAGATCGACCGGACCTGGCTCGAATTGATGCTCCGTCAAAACGAAGCGGAAATCGGTTCGCTCAAGGCGGATATGGAGCACCAGCAGGCGGAATTGGACCGGATCGAGCCGCTCGTCGTCTCCAGGGCCGTTTCGATCAGCGACCTGAGCCTCCAGAAATCGAAGGTCGACAAACTCCAGCAGGATCTCGTGCGTCTCGAAGTGGTCCGTAGCGAGATCCGCGAAAAGTGGAAACGGACGACCATCCTTGCCCCGTTCGACGGTTATGTCATCGAACGGGTCGCCGACCTGGGCGAGCTGGTTTCGCCCGGGTCGCCTATCGCCAAAATCGTTTCCCACGGCAACATCGACGCCAAGATCCATGTCGGCGAGCAGATTATCGATCGGATCAAAGTGGGCGACGTATATCCGATCCTGATCGGTGAGCTCGGGTTGCAACTCGAAGGAAAAATCCACGAAATCGTCCCGTTCGCCCAGACGGCGGCCCGGGCCTACCCGGTCATCATGCGGCTCGACGACGACGGCGGCCGCCTCAAACCGGGAATGACCATTGAGACGCTCATCACGACGACCGATCCGATCGAAGGTATCGTCGTCCCGAAAGATGCCGTCCTTGTCAAGCCCGACGGTTCGACCGTCTGGGTGCTGGAAGATTTGCCCGACGAGAAAAGGCCCGACGGTGAGCCGACTGAAAACCTGAAACCGCGCGGAATTGCCAAGCCGGTTTTCGTGTCGATCGTCGCACATGCGGTCGACGACTATTCCGTCGTTCCGCAAACCCCACTGGGACGGGATATCCTCAAACCCGGCGTCAAGGTCGTCATTGAAGGTGGCGAGCGGCTCACCGCCGACCAGCTTGTCCAAGTCGAGACCGTCAACCCGGCCCTGTTCGACGGACTGCCCGATAAGACCGGCCAACAACGGCTGCGATAATTTCAGCACGGTATCCTGCAAACGGGCGGAAAATGTCCGGAATGACAGCCGGGAACGAAGCGAGTCGCAGTGACCGGAGTTTGCGTAACTCCCGTTTGCTTCATGCTGTTGCGATTCCGGCTCGCATCAATCAACAATGGCGGCATCAATGAGTGAAACAAATGAGTGACACAACCACCCTCCCTTCTCCCGACCGGAGTCAATTCGTGCTGTTCGAGAACCCGAATCCGGGACGGGACTATCTTATCGAAACGGTTTGTCCCGAGTTTACCTCGGTTTGCCCCGTGACCGGCCAGCCGGATTTCGGGACGATCACGATTACGTATATTCCCGACAAATTGTGCGTCGAGTTGAAGAGCCTCAAACTGTATCTCCAGCGTTTTCGCAACGAGGGAATCTTTTACGAGGCGGTCACGAACCGGATTTTCGACGATCTCCGGGCCGTCCTGCTTCCGCGCTATTTGAAATTACATTCCTCGTTTACGCCACGCGGCGGGATTTCAACCTGCGTCACCGTCGAGGAAGGGCGGAAAAACGGATAAATTCCATGCGTTTGTAGGTAAAAGACAGACGAGGTTCGCCTGAAAACCACGGTTTTTCCCGCTGTTTCCGTCCCGCCCCCGATTTTTACTTTTCCGAACGACCGATGCAACCGATTCCGACAACGCATGAAATCCGGATTCGTGTCCGATACGCGGAAACGGACCAAATGGGCATTCTCTATCACGGCAACTATTTCGCCTACTTCGAGATGGGTCGCACCGAACTGTTGCGATCCTGCGGCCGGACTTACCGTGAAATGGAGGAGGCGGGAATCTTCGTCGTGGTCGTCAAGCTGGACTGCTCCTACAAGAAACCGGCCAAGTACGACGACCTGCTCACGCTCCGTACGGAAGTCAAACGGGTGACACGGGTCAAGCTGGAACACGAATACCGCTTGTTTCGCGGCGAGGAACTCCTGGCCGTCGGCCACACCACGCTTGCCGTCGTCGATCGGGACGGCCGCATCCGCCCCGTCCCGGATTGGATGGTCCCGGAAGAATATCCCGAAAACCGTTGACACACCGTTGACAAATCGTTGCCGTTTGGCCCCGACTTTCGGCCTATTCCAGTCGTACCGGCTGTTGGTTCTTCGGAATCGCGTCGAGCGTCCCGTATTGCTCGGCATACTCGACGAGCAGGTTTTTCTTGTCCACATCCGCCGTGCCGGGCGGTCCCCAGAGAATTTCGGTTTTCCCGGCCGTGTAAATCCGCAACGGAATCGTCGGCATTTCCGTTGGAGAGAACGCATTCTTTTCCGGCGCTGATTCGGGAACGATCCGAACAATGCCGAGCGGGCGAACGACGTCCTTGAGAACATCCGCCACACAGGCCGCCGCCGCGACACGCGGATCACCCCACGACATTCCGATATTTCCCTGCGGAGCCGTTTCGATCGAGGCGATATGCGGGTAGTCGTCTTTTGTCCCCGGCCCGGCCGCGTGGAAATAATCGGTGCGCAAAAGGACCCCCTCACGATCAACGGGAAGCAAGCCGTCGCCCATTTCGACCATGGCCACCGGTTCCCGATAAATGAGATCGATGTCCGCACCGCCGGGATAATGCAGCCGGACCTGTTTGACTTCCGCGACCCAGGGATGTGCGAGAAAAGCCGAAGCCAGCCGTTCCGGCATCCGGCGTTCGAGCAGGGAACCGTCCGTGTCGAGCCCGCTGTTATGGAGCACTTCATCGATAAAATCGGCCGGAATCCATTCGGGCGGCGGCGGGACGGCGATTTTCCGCGGATCAAGCCTGTACTCGGACGATTCGAACACGTCTTTTCGAATATACTGCCACACGGTGACGAAACCGAGAACGAAAACGGCGAACAAAACGATCGCCGTCAGAAATACCCGGCGCTTCGGCGGGGTGGACGCCTCGTAATCCGTTCGAACCATTCTCAGTCAGCCTTTTTGCCCGGGCACTTGTCGCATTTGCACTCACTGCACTTGCATTCGCTGCACTTGCACTCACCGCACTTGCATTCGCTGCACTTGCACTCACCGCATTTGCATTCACCACATTTGCACTCACCACATTTGCACTCACCGCACTTGCATTCGCCGCATTTGCACTCACCGCACTTGCATTCGCCGCATTTGCACTCACCGCATTTGCATTCGCCACACTTGCATTCACCGCATTTGCACTTGTCGCATTGAGCGTCTTTTTCGCAGGAGGACGGACAGGCGGCCCCGGCAGCATGACCAGGCCCGCAGCAACCGGCTGTGGCGACCGTCGCTTTCATTTCCGACAAATCGGCTAGGGAAGATTGCCCGTAACCGACAAAAAAAGCGAGCGCAAACACGCATGAAGCCGAAAGTACAAACGTTAAAACCGATTTTTTACTCATGATAATCTCCTTGGATACACCAAAAACGCGGCAAGAAAATTTCCCCGTCTCGAAAACGGGCCCGTTTCGATTCAAGTTCGGATCTGCCGTAAACGGCATGATAATCCTCCCTCGCCCAATCACCTGCCGCGCGAACGATTCGTGTAAACACTTACTTTAACAAAAGTTGCGGCAAGTGATTGCGACAGGCAGGCTTGACCAAATGTCCGTTTTCATCGCGTTCCAGTATATCCGGTTGATCGGAACCCGGAAAAACGCACAAAACTCATCACGACCTATACGGCGCGACCTTTACGGCAAAAAATTTTTTGCAAAAAACGCAAGCACGGTCGAACCCGCGTTCGAGCCGACACACCTTTCGGCGGAATTATTTCATTTTTCGGCGTTCCCGTCAAGTGCAGTTTAAGCTAAAATGAGACGACGGTGCCGCCCGACGATTCGGGAGCCTGCCGCCGGGAAACAACACTTCCCGGAAGGTAAACAAGCGGTTGGCCGGGCTGTGTTTGTACCGTAAACTGCCTGAAACGGTTCCCGCGCACAATCGCCTGCCGCTCGAATGATCCGTTTATGTCATTATACGAACAAATGTTATGACAGAAGTCATGGTCGAGTGCGTGCGGCAGGCAGACTTGATCAAATGTTCGTTTTCATCGCGTTTCCAGTCTATATTCTTCGATACGACCGAACCAACTTATCCTTCCACTCATGCCGGAAATCTCCATTATCCAACCGCGTACTTTTTTCGAGCGCCGCCGGTTTCTCGCGCTTCCCTGGACTTTGAACCAAAAGGATCCGCTGTGGATTCCACCGCTGTGGCTGGAACAACAAAGCCTGGTCAATTATTCCAAAAGTGCGTTTTACGAACGCAATGAAATCCGGACTTTTCTCGCCATGCGAAGCGGCAAGCCGGTCGGTCGGGTCGCGGCCATCCTGAACCGGGGGCATCTGGACAAATACGACGACGGCGTCGGCTTTTTCGGTTTTTTCGAATGTGTCGATGACGCGGAGGTATCCCATGCCCTGTTCGAAACGGCGTCCGAATGGCTCCGGGAAAAAGGCTGTCGGACGATTCGCGGGCCGGTCAATCCGTCGCTCAACCAGACGCTCGGCCTGTTGATCGAGGGTTTCGATACGTCGCCGTTTTTCATGATGACCTATAATCCGCCCTATTATGAAAAACTGTGCGAGGAATTCGGACTCCGCAAAACACAGGATCTTTACGCCTATTGGGGAAAGATCGACATGCTCCCCAAAATCCGCGAACGCTGGCTTTCCGTGTGCGAAAATATCGCCGAACGGACCGGGGCGACCACGCGCACCCTCGATACGAAACATTTTACCCGGGACGTCGAAATTTTTCTCGACATTTACAACAGGGCGCTGACGAATACTTGGGGGTTCGTCCCCATGTCGGAAGCCGAGGTCAAGGAAACCGCATTCTTCCTGAAATTCCTGATCGTCCCGGAACTTGCCGTCGCCGTCGAAGTCGATGGAAAAGTCGTCGGGGCAACCTTCGGAATGCCCGATTACAACCCGCGAATCAAGGCGATCAACGGCTCGCTCTTTCCTTTCGGCTGGGCACGCCTGCTTTGGAAAAAACACCTGATAAAAAAGATCCGCCTGCTCAGTACCAACGTCATCCCGGAGTACCAGATGACCGGTCTGGGACTCGTCATGCTCAACGCCTTCGTGCCCAAAGCGGTCGAATGGGGAATCGAGGAGGCCGAATTTTCCTGGGTGCTCGAATCGAACACTTTTTCCAAAGGCAGCCTTGAAAAAGGCGGGGCCATCCGCACCAAAACCTATCGGCTTTACGACAAGACGATTACAGGAGCGGGAGCGATAGAGGGGACGGTGCCAGGGACGATTGCGGCGGACTGAATCGCCCGGCGGCCAATTCGCCCGCTATTGCTTTCGAATCCACTGTTGAGTCGGTGCTTTCGGGCTCGCCTCTTCGACCGGCGGCGGCTGGGGCGTAGCGGTCTGCCCGATTGATGGCTGAACGCTTGCTTGCTGAACGACGGCCGGCTGCCGGACGCGGTTCGACGTCACCGTTTCCGGTCGCGGCGCCGGTTTGGCCCGTTCATATTCCCGGTATTTACGGATCGGCGATGTCGGAAGATGGACGACGATCCGCTGCGAAATCGGGGCCGCAAAACCCTGCGACGTCGCGAGCGCATCGATATCCGTGTTCTCTTCAACGTCCGGTTTCGCGTTTTGTTGCAGCCGCCCCACCTCGTCGAGCGGCATCAGCCGAAGCGTCGTTTCAATCGCGACCGGGAGACCGTTGTTCGCGATGCTGTCCCAATCGTTGCGCCAATTCCTTCCGTCGAAATACCGGAACACGCAACCGACGACTTCCGGCATGAGGGCCGTTTCCCCGTCTTCGAGGCCCGGAATTTCCGCCGTTTCGAAATCGATTTCCCGCCGGGCAAGGCCCGTGTCGCTGCGAAAATCGTAAAACANNCGACGCCTTTCCGTTCCGATCCCCCGAGCGGCAAAAAATCGTAATAAACGGTTTTCAATTCCGGGACACGGGCTTCCGTCGGGCTCAGTTCCCCCATCGCCGCCGCACGCGCCTGCCGTTCCCGTACGACGGTCGGGGCGAACGGGTTGATTTCGACCAGGTCGATCCGCAAGGTGGTCGTCGTCCCGGAAAGCCCGAACCGCCGGATCGAATCGTCGCCGCCGGTCGCTTCCTGGTGCGGATGAATCGGGTCCTGGATCGCCGCCGCCAGATCGTCGCTCAATAATTGGGCAAGCGACCGCACCAACTGCGAACGTTCCCCGAGCCGTATCCCGCGCTGCCGGCTTTTCGCAAACGTGGCCAGGATACTCCACAAAAGCCCGATAAAAACGACGAAAATCGCCAGCGCCGCGACCAATTCCAAGAGCGTGAACCCGGCCCGGCCCGTTTCCGCACGATAAACACTGCGATAAACGCTACCGTGATAAACACCGCTAACGGAAGGTCGATTTTCTCCCATCGGTCCGTTCCTTTCCGTTACTCCCGCGACGGCGTGACGATTGCCCCGAACTGCCCGGGGAAGGTTTTATACCGAAGCCGGTTGAGCGGAAAACTCAACCAGTTTCGGTATAAAACGGTATTGTTCATGTTTGTCGTAAGGAGAAGTTGCTTCGTCGATCCCCGGCGTCTTCCGGAAAAACGCCGAAAAAACGCCGGGAAAACCACTTGCCTTGGTTCAGCAGACCGGCTAGAATGATTGTATGTCGAAGCCCGGCGACCCGCAACACCCTGAAAAAAAGAGCGCACTGAAAAAGAGTGATCCGAAACTTTTCGGCGTCGGCTTGGACGGTACGGACGGGCAGACCCGACTGACGCGGGGCCACAATTTTTCGCTTATCGGGGGCAGCGAGGAAACCCACGCGATCATGCGGGAAACCGTGATCAAGGTCAACGAAAAGCTGGATCAACGCGGTAAAATGCTTGCCGATCTCGAACCCCGGGAAATGGAAGACCTCTTGGGCGAATCAATCGACGCGGTCGGTCGCCGCCGGCTGGAACGGAACTGACATCCCGGGTTTCCTCCTCCGGGTTTCTTCGTCGCTTCCGCCGTGATGCTTGCGACTTACTCCGTTTTCCACGGCGGTGTCGCGGGCAGGTGGGCGTTGAACTCCTCGACAAGCCGGTTCTGGTATTCTCCCGCGAACGTTCCGGCGAAAAAGCGTTCGAGCCCCTCTTCGCCGAGGCGCTGCCAACTGCGTTCCTCGTCGCCCGGATTGATCGGGTAAAAGAGCGCATCATTCGCCAACGCCGCCTTGTGATCCCCGGGCGCGTCGCCGATCATTAACGTCCGGTTTTTCGGATATTTCGCGGCCAACACGAGCGATTCCTTTTTCGTTCCGATTTCCTGACCGCAAATCGCGGCGACATGGCGAATGAGATCCTGTTCCTCCCATTCACGGACCAGCGCATCCTGGGGCGTCGCGGAAACGACGAGAATATCGGCCTTGCCCCGCATTTTTTCAAGCGATTCGCGGACGCACGGGAACGGAGGAACACCGCTCCCGACAATCATGTCGACGAAATCATTGATCGCGAGCGACCATTCGAGGGTTTTGCGGAGCCCCGGATCGTCGGTCCGCTCGACTTCCGCCGTGAGCGCCGGATTCCCCAGTTTCGTTTCCCGCTTGACCCAGTCGCGAAGCGATTGAGGGACGTCGATCTTGACGCCCCGGGCCTTGACCTCCGGCCGCCTGGCAAGCCAATCGAGTTCCTCGATCAGCGAGAGGAATCGGTTGATCCCCCGGCTTTTCGAATACAGATTGACGAAATCACAGGCTTCCCGGGCGTATTTGCTGACACCCTGGAGTCCCCAAAAACGGATCGTGTTCGGTGTGAAACATTCCTTCTGTTTCAGTTCCATCGTATCGAACACGCAACCGTCGGAATCGATCCCGATCAGAAAATCCTTCGTGGGCGTAAAATCGAATTTCATCTTTACAATCAAAAAAGTCGGGCCTGGTGGAAGTCGGGCTCGGTGGGAAGTCCGCTTCCCGGCGGTCGCGGCTCTGATCCCGCCATATACTGTAAACGGCCTGAAACTGTTCCCGCGCACAACCGCCTGCCGCTCGAACGATCCGTGCAAGCAATTACATTAACAAAAGTTAGAGGCGAGTGAGCGCGGCAGGCAGACTTGACCAAATGTCCGTTTTCATCGCGTTTCCAGTATACATCGCGCGGCGCGGACAACCCCTTTGCCGCTATTCACCGCCACTTATCACTTTATCACTATTTGCCGATCGCGTCCTGGTGGAAGACTTTATGACAATCGTCGCAACTGGCTTTCATCGCATCGAGCGCACCGGAAGCCGCGGAATACTCCGCCTTACCGTCGGCAAAAAGATGGACCTCGGCATTCGCCTTGAGCGCCATGTCCCGGAAATCGCGGCAAAGTTTTTCCCATTGTTCCCGGGTACCGTTCTTGTCGCTCTCGTCGTAATTGGCGATGCTTCCCTGCATGATCGCGGCAAGCGTCGCGGTTCCCTGGAGGGTCATCGCAAGCCCTTTGGCCGATTTGAGCTTCTTCGGCGTGTTGGAGGCCGTGGCGACCGAGGAGCTGATATTCGGGACCGCCTTCATCACGGGGCCGAGCACGGCGACCTTGGTCCACGTCAACGTCGAAGGATCACCGCTGCTTTCGAGAGCTTTTTTGATTCCTTCGACACCCGCCCTGGCCCCGGGGAAATCGGTCGCTTTGATGACGGCGAACGCCGCTTCGAGCAAACCCGGAGCCGCTTTTTTAAGCGAACTGTCTTCTTCCGAAAGGCCGATCGCGAGCACGATCAGGATGAAGGCGTTGGCGTCGCGGAGGAGCGACTCGTTATCCGCCGTGTAATTTTTGGTGTCGGAAATATCCTCGATATCCGTATCCAGTTTTTTGATGTAGTTGGCAACCTGGGCGACCAGGTCCTCGACCGGGGGGAGCGGAACTTTTTCGTCCGCGAATTTCGCTCCCGGCGTCGCAGGCAGGAAAACAGTGGCACGGGGAACGAGCGGCTCGACGTAGCCCCTTCCTTCCGTGGTCGTCGCGGGGCCGATCGGCGTCGTCGGGCCGGGCGGAGACGCCGAATCTCCTTCGCAACCGATCACCAGCATGGCGGTAAACGAGACGACGAGGGCAAAAACACTGGATGAAACACGGTTTCCGGACATGACAAAAATCTCCTGATGCTGAGAGGTTCACACGGGAAGGTTCACGGGAAAGGGAAAACGGACGGCGGACACCTCCCGATCAACGACGCGCAGGCCCCTTGACGATAATCGGTCTTCAACAATCGGTCTTCAACCGCAAAACGAACGCCGGAACATGCCGATTCGGTTCCTGAACAAGGAACCTCACGGGGGGCCTCCGTCCAAAGACCGACCGGCGCCGATTCTACCGGATTCCGGGAGAGAAAACCAGCCCCGCGGCGGAGGATTCTCAAAAATCTCCCCTTTGTTTTGTCGCCCCTTTGTTTTATCGACGAGTACCAAAGCCGGCAAAGGAATGCGGCGCATTGACGGTGTAAAGGTGTAAAGGAATCCGGGAACATGGTTCCCGGTTCGCACTGTGCCGTTCCGGCCCGTACCATCCCGTTTACCGTTTCTCAATCGGCAAGCAGGTGTTTGATTTGCCGGAAATACCGTTCGGTTTCCTCCCGATATCCGGGCAGAACTTCTTCCCGCGGAATGTTCCCGTCGTTGTTCGCCTTTTCCTGCCGGATCAATTCCCCCCAGGAACGTCGCACCTCGTATTTCCGGAGCGGATTGAGCAGTCCGGTTCCCGTTCGTTCTCCGATTCCGCTCCCGGCAAGAACGCTTCCGTCGCCCGCACCCTCTCCCGCGCGGTCCGATTCGACCCGTTCCGATCCTTCTTCATTCGGCGTCAACTGTTCCTTGCCCGCATCCTCAAGTACGTACTCGCCGGAAGACGCATCCTGTTCACCCCTGTCCTTCTCGTTGCCGGTCTCATTGTCGGTCTCGTCGTCGGTCTCATCGCCTGCGCCCGGTTCGGAACGTCGTTTCGCCGCGGCAAACCGTTCCCATTCCGCAAAACGGTCCGGGTCGCCGCCGAGCGCCCGGAGGATCGCCGTTTGACGTCGCAACGCCTCACCAAGCCGGTTGTGTTCCAAATCGTTCGCGGTTTTCTCCATCGTCGCGGCGACATCGAGCCGTCGAAGGGAACGCAGCTTCGGTTCCCAACTGCGATCGAGTTTTTCGATTTGATGCAAGTCGCGAACGACACGGGTGTATGTTGTCGCGATTTCCCGTTGCCGCATCGCGAGATGTTGGAGCGTTTCCAGCACGTTTTCGGGCAGCATCGCCGTCGAGAGCCCCAGCGTGTTCCGCAGACCGTCCCTGGACCGGGCCGACACGTCATATTGCCGATCAAGCAACTCGTTCCACCGGCGTCCCAGTTCCATTTCCACAAGTATTTGCCGCACATAAACATACCAGCGATGCAATTCCGCTTCGATTCGTTGCTGGCGCAGGATGATCGCGGTCATCGACATCCTTGCCGCCGGGTCCGTCGTCGTTACCCCGTCCGATCGGATCATTTCGCCGAAAAGCGATTCCAAGGGGCCCAGTTCTTCCGTATCGAGTTTGACAAGCGAAGAGCCAAGCAAGGAAATCTCCGCCCGATTTTCAGCCAAAATGCCGGCCGGCCACGCGGTTTCCGTTTCATTCGATTCCGCCTCGTTTTCCGCGACCGCCCGGAATGCCGCTTCCAACTGTTCGAGATAGAACGGCAGTCCGCCGACGGGATCGATCAGCAAACGTCGGATTTCCCGTTGGTCGTTCAGCAGGGAAACCGCCTGCGCCGTCTCGTTCAACGATTCCCGGTTACGCCGTTGAAGCCGGCCGATCCGTTCCAATTCGTCCCGGACGATCCCGAGATAACGTTCGATTCGGCGTCGGGCTTCGGAAACGGAAATCCGTTCCGGCGTATCGGCCATGTCGTTTTTTTTCACCTTATCCGGGTCGGGCGGGTCCGACAGGCTTTTATCGTTGCCCGCAACGGAGGGCTTCCCGATATTCGTCAATGCCGACCAGCGCGCATCCGAAAACGGCAGGAGGATACGTCTCAGCGCCGTCTCCGCGTGTTCCGGAACGACCGCGAACGGAAGCAGTGCCGCCAGGAGCCCCGCGGTCGCGGCGACCGCATATTCCCGGAAACCGAATACGCGATTTCGTCGGAAAAACCTTTCGGCACTTCCCTCGGGAATCAACCGATCCGCCTCGCGAACGACTTCCGCACGCAATTCCGACGCTCCGTTGCGTGTTGTGTTTTCCGTTTTTTCGATGAACTCGACCGCGGCATCAAGCAAATCCGTCTGCCGCTCACGGGATTGCCGGTCGACGAACCGTCTATCGCAGGCCCGGCGGTCGAGCGATTCGATCCAACCGGGAACAGGCTGTCCCGGGAGCTGCCGCATCCGTTCGCGGAATTCCCCGGAAGCGAGACGAAGCCCGATTTCCGCGCGGCAGGGAAAAGAACGCAACGGCAAAACGAGGAGAGAACGAATTCCGTTCAGGAACACCGCGACAAACAGGAGGAACAGACTCCCGCGAAGGACCGGCGATGTTTCGAGTGAAGGAACGAAACGCCAGGAAAGGAAATCGACCGTTCCCAGCACGGCCGACACGACGAGCGTTTGCAGGAAAAGCAGGAGCAGACCGCCATGAATCGTCCTGCTTCGCAACGTTCCGCGAACCGTGTCGATATTGCGGAGAAAGACGCCCGGCGCCGACTCGCCCGGTTTCGATTCCCGATTCGCGCCGACCGTTCCCGAGTCGTTTTTTCCCGCCTGCATTTCCGGCAGCATTTCTGCCTGCATTTCCAATTGCATTTCCCGTCTCGCGAGAGTATCATTGAGGGTGTCACTGATCCGGGGTCCGGGTATTCCGTCCGGATACTCCGTGAACATCGTTACCGGCTCCGGCGTCCCTTTCAGAGGTCTCTTTCCGAGGCGCGACTCAACTATCAACGATCCTCAAGCCGTTGTCAACACCCCATGATCGTCGTCTATTGCCCATCCTGCGGAAGCAAACTCAATGCGAAAGAGGAATTGATCGGTCAAACCCGTTCCTGCCCGAAGTGCCGCGAGCCTGTTTTGATCCAGCCGGAGGCGGCGTCCGCGGCATCCGCGTCCCCGGCGACGGGAACGGTGGAGGGAGGGATCACCGCGATTGATTTCGGTGGAACACTCGACACCTTCGAAGACCATCGGCCAAACGGTCTGAGTTTTTCCAACCGTTATTTCGTTCTGGGGCCGGACCGGATAATCGCCTCTTGGGAGACGGGAAAAGGCTGGATGCTCAACATCGGAAGCGGTTTTGCGCCGGCCAAAAAAAACGCCGCCGCGATTCCCGACCAGGGAACCTTCGTGCTGGTCGAACTCGTTTTCGGCGAGACGCCGGCGGGTAAGGGTCCGATCGGCCTGCGTTTTTTCAAAATCATCAAGCGGGGGGCTCTCACCGCCCTGTATCGGGACGAATCGGAGATTCTCAATACGATCGAGTGCCCCGGAAGCCTGACGAAACCGCAAAAAACGGCGCTCATGCTCCATTTTCAGCGGACATTCATGCAAACCTTTTTCGACATGACGCCCGCGATTTTTGAATTCCTGACCGACGACGATGTCACGGCCCATTCCGTCGGCGTCGGCTGACGGGTATCGATACGAGGGTCGATACGGGGATCGATTGGCAGGCGACCGGAAACGGTTCAATAACTTGCTTTGAACCGGAGGAAAAACATGTCTTCGGGATTCATTTTTCCGTAATCGCTGTCGTATTTGATCTCCCGACCGAACATGTAGCCGAGTTCGACGGCCCAGCCGAAAGAAAGCGACCGTTTGCGTTCGAAGCCGAGAAGAAACTGGTAATCGTGATACATCAGCACGTCCGCCACGTCGTCGCTTCGTTTGACGGCCCAGGTGCCGCCGCCGAATTCCGCGGCGCAGTACGCCCAGTATCCGTCGGAACC
>DOMV01000186.1 GCA_003509805.1 Planctomycetaceae bacterium | reverse complement strand
GCCTACACGCTCGCGACGATCGACGCGATTGCCTCCCAGGGCGGCAAGGTGATCGGGCACAACATCATCGGCTTCGATCTGCTTTTCCTGTTGCATCGCGGCCTGAAACACGGCATCAAACCGCCCGTTTCGATCGTCGGGCAGATGAAACAGTACGCGCCGACCGCCCTGATCGATCTTCAACGGGAGTGGCAATTCGGCGTCCGGTCGGAGAAGTACGCGAAGCTCGACACGCTCGCGGCCTACTTCGGCGTGACACGCAAAAACGGGAACGGGGCGAACTTTTACAGACTCTTCAACGGTGGTTTCGAGGCGCATCTCCAAGCGTTGCAATACCTGGAGAACGATATTCGCATGACTATCGAAATCGCCCGGAAAATGGGGGTGATTCAATGACAAGCAACGCAATGTTATGGAACAAGGGACCGTCGGGCGGGGAGGTGAAAATCCCGGTCCTCGGTCTGTGCGGCGAATTCGAGAGCGGCAAAACGCTGTTCGCGACATGATCGCCGCCGGGATTCCCTGCGGCCGGCTGACGGAAATCCGGCGCAACTCCGGCGAGATCGTCGAAGCCTGCGCCGCGATCCGGGACGGAGAACGGATTACCAAGATCGCCCGGACGCTCGACGGCCCGGAAAATCTGTGCTTCTTGAACGTCCCGCAAGACCTCGACGCGGTGATGAAAAAGATCAAGGAAATCATCGAATACGAAGGTCGGGACGGGACGCTTGATTTCGCCGCCGTGAAAAACGCCCAAATCATCGTCGCGATCAACGAAAAATCGGCGTTGTCCCGAAAAGCCCTCAACGAGCGGTTGCAGGATTATTTCAACGCGATTCCCGCCGACTGTTCGGAGAGCGACATTGTTTCAAAGGTCAGGAAATTCAGGCCGCTCGACAAAATCATCTGCCTTGCGAACGGGATCGCCCCGAGTACCGAAACGGGCGAGGAACTCCGCGTGGCCAACGGCGACATCGGCTTTTTGGAAATGATCGTCAAGGAAGGGATCGTCGTCGATGTCAACGAAAATCATGTCATCGTACCGACATTTTCCGACCTCTGGGGGGAAGCGAACTGGGATTTGGGCTACGCGATCAGTTGCCATAAATCCCAAGGCAGCGAGTGGCCGGTCGTGATCATCATTCTCGATTCCTCCTTCGCGGCGGGCATGATCTGCGACCGGCACTGGATTTACACGGCGATTTCACGGGCCAAAGAGCGGTGTTACCTGCTCGGCAGCGAATCCTCGATCGCCGCCATGAGCCGCATTTCCAAAATGTGGGAACGCAAAACGCTCCTGGTCGAGCGGTTTTGCGAGATGCGTTGGTCGCAAGGAAAACGACCGCCCGCGATACCGAAGGGCCCCGAAATGGAACGCATCGCGGAAACGGTCCTGGCCGCCGCGATCTTTTACGCAAACGACGCACTCGCCCTCTTGGAACGCCTCAAGACGGAAAACGTGATTCACGGATTCGACAACCGCATCATCGAACAATTCGCCGTGCCCACCGCGATCTATTCCTGTGCCGGCCAAATGAACGAACTATACGCCCACAGCCTGCTGGCCGACTCGCTCAACGAATACGACAAGGAGAACCTACCCGTGCAAGATCATGAGCGTCTGATTGGCGACATTATGACATCGGTCGTCAAAGTCAACGGCTACGGCGATTACACCGTCGGCCAGTGCCTCGAACGTTTCAAACTCGGTGTGAACACCGATCCGTTCCGGGACGCTCTCGAAAAGGTTGGCATCGGCCCCCCGTCGATCAATCCGGCCTCGCCCAATTTCGAGATGGTGTTTATCAACCCGACAACGGTCTCGCGTTTTCTGCTGGACAACACGATGTGGAAAGGAAAGACGGTCCGGCAAATCCTGATTTACGCGCACGGGGCCGTGGAGGCTCAACAAAGGCTCGGGGGTGCCGTCTACAGGGGAATCAAAATTCCGACGAAACTGTTCGACGGAACGGAAAAAGATGCTGAAATCACATCCGAAGGCGACGAGAATTTTTGAAAACGCCCCGGACCGACGTTTTTTTTCGCGAAACATGCTCTCGAAGGGTCCGAAACGCGGGATAATTTCAAAAACTTTTCGAAAAATAAGGACTTACGACGACGAAATTTGCAGCGCTACAGAAAAGTTACAAAACTGCTACACCTTAAATACTTGTTGCAAAACACTTTAGCGACTCTTGTAGCGCTGTAGCGCTAAAAAGGGGACTGAGTCATATATATAAGAAAGAGAAAGCGAGAAATGCGCATCTATCCGATTTTGGAATTCTCATATAGGGTATATCCCATTTTTAGCGCTACAGCGCTACACATTTACATAACTCTATGAATAGCAATAAGTTAAGGTGTAGCAGAATTGTAGCAAAACTGTAGCAGTAACATTTTCCTTGACGCAAGTCTTTATTTTTCGAAAACTTTCAAAAATTATTGCTCGAAAACAGGCGTCAAAACACATGTTTTGAAAAATTTTTCTCCTTCAAACACATGTTTTAAAAATTTATTGCCTTCAACAGAGGTGAAAAAAGGAAAAGTTTGAGTCAAGGTACTACGGGCGGTTAAAAATACCGGAACCGACACGCTCTTCCTTCCGAACTACTAGAATCTTTACCGGTGAACAAAACAGGAAATTCTGCAAAGATAACCAACATGGACAATTCAGATAAACGAGACCGTAGAAAGTACATGGCCGAACGTTCCCGGCAGGAACATGAGGAAGTCGGTGATATTGGAAAGCTGCCCGACGTAAAAAATCCCCAACGACGGGAACGTGCGGAACGGGATTTCGCCCTGTGGCGTGCGACCTATTGCGGGCCGCGTCACGATTTCGCCGACTCGCGGAATCATACGATCCTCTGTGATCGGCTCCAGGAAGCGATTGAAAGTAAAAGCGGCTGGTTCGGAGTCATGGCCCCGCGTGGTGAAGCGAAGACGACGACATGCGTCGAGTCGATAGGCTGGTCCGTCGCATCCGGTCGAAAAAAGTTTCCCGCCTGCTTTTCGTCGTCGGCGGCGACGAATCGCAATCTGGTTGCGTCGTTTTCGTCGCTGTTTACGAAAATGCCGACCATCGCGGAAGATTACCCGGAAATCTGGGTTCCGCTCAATGCCAAGATCGCCAAACGGAAGAATCGCCGGGTAATTTACAACGGTAATGTCGTCAACATCTCATCGGTTTCCATGTATCGAAATCGAACCGACCATATACATATCTGACTCCGTCGTCTGTGATACGCCATTCCGGATATAGTCTGTCGGCGACCCGTTCCGGGTTCTTCGCAATTTCCGGGTCCTGGATATCGTCCAAAAAAGCAAGGTCGGGCCGGATGACGCTACCATCGGGAGCGGAATAGGATTGCCCGCGGATTTTCGATCCGATGGACTGGCAGAGTACGTGGACGCCACGGCTATTGCTTCCTTCAATGTCCGGGAACCGAAAATAAAACAAGCTCAGCTCATTCGATTCCCATCCGGCCGAGTCCTAGAATGGTGTACAGCTTCTATTCGAATCTCTTTCGGATCGAAATCGGATGGGCTGTATACGATGCGTCCGTCCCGGCATGGAAGCGGGTATGGTGCCATTCCGATATCATATACCCGTACATATTTCATCAAGTGGATATACTGACGATGAAAGACGAAAAAACGTCGCACATGACTCGCAGCGGACCGAATGAATCTCTATTTTTCCCAGCTACTGTCGGAAATGAATTCCTATTCACCGCCATACTGGACAGAGGTGCCGTGAGAATACGAAGACGCCGCAAAGACACTTTCGAGATGATGGAAGAAATCGCGGTACCATTCAACAGTTCCGATGTCGACGTAGTTCCTTCGCCGGCGAACCCGATGAGTATCCACGGAATTCCCGGAGCGGATGCATACTGCATCATGGTGCGAAGCCGCAGGAACGACGTCTATCCTCCGGTTGGCCAGGATTACGTTGCGCTAATTTTGGTGTACGATTTCAGCGGAAATCTGATAGCCCGAAGGTACTGCCCGACGAAAAAATACGGACCGAGAGTTTTCTACGCTGGGTTCACGGGGTATATCGATCCGAATTCATTCGAACCATACTGGTTCTTGCAGACGTACCGGGACTTTCGCGAATCCAGGATTCCCGGGTTTTTCGCGTTCATCGGCGACACGCCGGTGTACGAATATGAAATGTATATCGAACTGGACGACGAATATGAAGGCTTCAACACAAGGGGACCATCATTCAGGAAGATCGTGAAGGAGCAGCGGGTATTCGTCAGCGATTCGAACATGTATTCGCTGATCGGAAACGTTCCGATGCTGTGCGTCGTTACCGGGCGAGACGCCTGTGCGCC
>DOMV01000383.1 GCA_003509805.1 Planctomycetaceae bacterium | reverse complement strand
ATCTTTTTGTCGCCGGCCCGGTCGAGAATACGAACCGCATCTCGATAAAACGCTTCGGCGTCTGCCAGATTCTTCGCGGTGACGGCCTTAACGACCTTTTTGCATCGGTTGCGAACGGAGGCTCGCCAGGAACGGTTGCGTTCCCGAACGACGGTGCTCTGACGGAGACGTTTCTTGGCGCTTTCGGTATTCGGCATGGTTTCGGGTAAGGTGCGTAAATTTGGCAAAAACTTGATCCGCAGCTCCGGTGGAACAACCGAAACCACGGCGTGGCCGTCACGGTTCAAGCGGATCAATCAGGCACGTAGCCGTCAATTATTACCTTTTTGCGACGCTTTGTCNNTTGTAGGAAAAATCGATGGCGGCAAGTTGGGACGCAAAATCTTCAGCAGATTCGTAGTCTTTGAGCCCCAATGCGAGCCGCGCGGCGAGGTAGAGCGCTTTTTTCTTCGGTTCGTTCGGTTCCGTGATTGCCGTGACCGCACCCCGGTAGTGATCCATCGCCAGTTTGTAGCGCTCAATTTGCTGAAAGCATTGACCTAAAGCAAGCAGACATTCGCCTTTGCGCTGCGAGTCGGCCTGTGCTTGCTGGAATTCGACGATCGCATCCTTAAACCGCTTCCGTTGGAGTAGCAGCATTCCATACTCGAAACGGAAACCGGTGTGGGCCGGGTGGTTCTGAATACGGAATTGGGCCAATTCCATGTTCTTCTCATCGAATTCTTGCTTGACCTTATTAAATTCGTCCCGCAGTTCCGCCGTCCGGTACGTCTCGAACTCCTCTTTCAGTTTCACGGCCCGGGCTTGCAATTTCTGCTTCTGGGCATCGAGAAGCCGCTCCACCTGTTCCGGGGAGTTGTTGGAAAGCTCGCAAACCTTCGTAAAATAGGTCTCCGCTTTCTCGTAATCGGCACCTTGGTAGTAATACTGGGCGAACTCCAAGTAGTTCGCGACGTCATTCGGATTTTTCTTGATCCGCCGCTCGACCTGTTCTTCGTAGGTGAGCGTTCTGCCCATCACGTCTTCGGCTTCGCTGGTCGTCGACTTCATCTGGTCGGCCACGCCGCGCACCTGCTGGGCATCGCCGCTCCCGTATTTTCCCTTGAAGATCGTTTTTTCGATCTGGAGGTCCTTGATCGCCTTGATCGCTTCCTGATCGTCCGGCTTCGCTTTTTTCACCCGGAACCAACAGCCAATCGCCTCGTCGTACTGGTGCAACTCCCGGAGGACGTGGGCGAGATTGCGGTTGGCCTCCATGTCGGTCGGGTCGGCTTCGACGGCGAACTGGAAGGAAACCAATGCGGATTCATCATACCCCGACTCCCGGCAGGCTTTCCCGAGCGCGACGAGTGTCGCGGCGTCCCACGGAAAGCCCATGAGCGATTTGATGCTCGCCTCGAAAATCTGCTCCGGTTTCTTCGACTTGAACGAGGGCGTGGCCATTCGGGAAAAAAGCCCTTTTTTCTTCCGGTCGGCGAACTTCCGTTTCAGGTTCTCGAAAAAGGATTTCAGGTAAACCACGTTCGCCCGGTCGCCGAGCACGCATTCCCTGAACATGTCGCCGGCGTAGTCGTAGCTGGCGATCATCATCTGTTTGTTCCCGTGCTCAAACAATTTCTGGAGTTTCGCACGCTGATCGGGGGTGATTATCGACATGGATCGGTTGCCAAATGCTCGGAGATTGAAAAACGCCGCGAGGGTTCGATTATGACGGATTCACCGCTGTTTTGCAAGCCCACTTCGGTGGTTCACGCTTTTCGTTCCGATTCCTGTTTTTCCGCGTTTTTCCGGGCAACGGCCCGCCGAACGGCCAAGAGCCGGATCAACGGGTCGGCAAACGGGGCGTTAAAAATCATCGCGGCGAGTTTGTGCCGTAAGGAAGGCACGTAAACCGCCGGCGGGTTCTTCCCGCGAACCGAGGCGAGGGATTTCCGGACGACGAATTCCGGGCTCAACCAGGAAATGCCCGGCGTTTTCGACTTGTCGAACCCGCGCATCGTCTCGGTCGTGTGGAAGCCCGTGTGGATGAAACCGGGGCACAGTGCCTGCACGTGAATTCCATGCCGTCGCGCGTCGCAGGCGATGGAACGGGTGAAGGCGAGCACGTATGCCTTGGTGGCGCTGTATTGCGCAACGCCGGTCCCGTAAAGAAACGCGGCAATCGAGGAAACATTGATAATATACCCTTTTTTCCGGGCACGCATCACCCGCATCCCGGCCCCGGAAATCCGCATTGTCGCCGTGCAGTGAACTTGGATCATGGCCGTCATCAGGTCGAGATCGGCGTCCGGGAACGTGCTGTCGGCACCGAACCCCGCGTTGTTAATCAGGAATTCGAGGTTTTCCAATTGCCCGATCCGCTCTTCCAGCCGCGCGAGCGAGATGGTGTCCGCCAAATCGCAGGGGAACGGCTCGCACCGGATGCCGTAAGCCGATTCGATCTCCGTCTGGAGCCGCCGCAGCTCTCCTTCCCGTCGCGCGACGAGAAGCAGATCGTAACCGGTGGCCGCCAATTGCCACGCATATTCCTCGCCAAGTCCGCTCGAAGCGCCGGTGATCAGTGCGATCGGCCGCTCACATCCCAATACCGCCCGTTCTTTTGTCGATTCCATCTGTTCCCTGCCTTGATGATACTACCCTGTCGAAGCCAGTCTAAAGCATACCCTGATCAGGCCGATATGAAAAGACGGCGGCCGTTGTCAAATTCGGGCGACACGGTATACTGGAAGCGGTTCGGTGAACATACTGGGAGTCGGCGGCGACTTTCCATCCTCAAAGGAGCGAGGGCCGCCGGTCAAAAGCCTGCTGTCGCAGGGATCGAAAACCCGCTCCCGTTATCAACGAAAACCGGTATTTCAAAACAGCTTGGGTATAACATAATTCACGCACACCGGAGGCTGCGCTGCCCGGCTCAATCTCATGAAAATCCATCTGACCACGGAACGGGCTCCGGCGGCGATCGGGCCCTACTCGCAGGGTGTACGTTGCGTCGATACCGTGTATCTTTCCGGGCAACTCGGGCTTGATCCCAAGACCGGAACGCTGAAAAACGGCGTCGAAGCCCAGACCGTCCAAGCGTTTGCGAATATCGTCGCGGTCCTCGACGTCGCGGGCCTTACCCTCGCCGATGTGGTTAAGACAACCGTTTTTCTCAAGGATTTGGACGATTTCGAGAAAATGAACGCCGTCTATGCCAGGACTTTCGAGGCCCCTTACCCGGCCCGGAGTACCGTGCAGGTTGCCCGGCTCCCCAAGGACGCCCTCGTCGAAATCGAAGTCACCGCAATAAAATGAGGGGATCAGGTGTCTGGGAACGGGACTTTGTTTTCCCCCGACCCTTCACTGCGCTACGCGGAGCCTGTCCTGAGTACCCGAAGGGTTCAGGATGACACGTTGCGCTATAGTGCCAATTCCCGTTTCCTTCCCGAACATTCACTTTTCGAGCGGATACAGTGTAACGTCATTCCAACCAAAACCCCTACCTCTCTGCGAGTGGGTGGTCTCTTGATTCCCGGCTTTGTCACCGCCGTGTTTGTCGCGTGTTGCGTTCTCACGCTACGAACCAACCTCCGTTCCGGCAGTCC
>DOMV01000398.1 GCA_003509805.1 Planctomycetaceae bacterium | reverse complement strand
GGCACCACGGAACGATATTCAACGGAGAACCGTTCGGTCTGCCCTGTCGAGCATGCCACGTCTTTCCGCCGAACTATTTCACGTACCAAGTCCGGGCGTCACGGTCCCCGCTAGGTGGATCGAGGTTCCAAATCCTAGCGGTCGAGTCGTCACTTGCTGAAACGATTTTTTTACCATCCGGTGAGAAAGCGACGCTCTGGATAAACCGTGTATGGTCGTGCCATTCGTACAGTTTTTCGCCCGATATCGCGTCGAAGAGATGGACGGGGGCCGTTGGCGTGCCGTGGACGTTACTCACCCCGCCGCCCGACACGACCAGCGTCCCATCCGGAGAAAAAGCGGCACACGATGCCACGCCGGGATGGTCGAGCAACCTGCATAACTCCTCANNAACGCGGGCGGTCCCATCGTTACTGGACGTGACGATTCTCGTACCATCTGATGAAAAAGACACGGACGCAATCCAGTTTCCGTGACCGACCAATCGGTACAATGCCTTTTCCGAAGCAACGCCCCAAATTTGGGCGGACTCTTCGCGACCCGAGTTGCCGACCGCTTCGTCCAGGCCCGCCAAAACGATTTTCTTACCGTCCGGTGAAAAGGCGGCGAAGCGAATCAGCTTCGAGCGTTCTTCCAGCTTGTGCAATTCGTCGCCCGTATCGGTATCCCAAATCCGTACATCGCTCTTCGCGAGCGTCACAAGCTGCTTTCCATCCGGTGAAAAAGCGACAAAGTGGGCTTCGCTCGCATGGGCCAGGCGGTGTAATTCCTTTCCCGAATCGGTATCCCAGATGCGGGTGGTTTTGTCGCCGCACCCCATCGCGACCCGTTTTCCATCAGGAGAAAGGGCGGTAAAACGGACAATTGCCACTCGATCCGCAACCAATCGCTGCAATGCCTCGCCCGTCTCGCTGTTCCAGATACGGGCGTTGTCGGCACTCGATGTGAAAACATTCTTCCCGTCGGGAAAAAAGGCGACATCACGAACCTGGAATCGATGCCCTTTCAATTCGTGCAGACATTTTCCCGACCCGACATCCCAGATACGAGCGGTACAGTCTTCGCTCCCCGTAAGGACCTTCTTGCCATCCGGTGAAAAAACGGCGGAGCAAACCGGTCCGGTATGACCCCCCAGTACGACGAAAGGAACTTCCGGCACAGGAACATCATGCTGCGCTTGCAAGCAACCGCCGAGCGCAAAAATGAGTAACACCGTTGTGGAAACTAACTTTTTCATGAAAGGACGTCCAAGTTGGGGTATACCGACGTTTGAAGGCTCCGAAGGCGGCGAGCCCGAGAACCGAGTGTACCCGGGCGCGAAGGGAAAAACAAGAGGGCTGGGAGCCTACACGAGGATTACAACGTCGGAAAAACAAAGCCCGAAGCGTAAGCGAGGGAATGATCGTACGCAAAACGCGGATTCCACCCAATCCCTCGCTGACGCTTCGGGCTCTGTTGTGCTTCGGGCTCTGTTGGCATAGAATAGGAGGGCTTCGAGTCCACCATCCCCCGTATTTCGCTCTACGCCATGCTCGATTTCAGTTCGATCCTATTTTTCGGTCTCGCCTCGGTCGGGTTGACCGCGATCCTCGTCGACGGCGAACTATTCCGCCCAATGCGGGAATCCTTTCATCGAAAAGCGGAAAAAGTGCGACGAAACCGCGAGCTTGGCCACTCGATCGGCTGGAGATTCAGCGAATGGGCAAGCAAAATCCTCAGTTGCTACCAGTGCTGCGGTTTCTGGTGCGGCCTGCTCTGCGGAATCCTGATATTCACCCCGCCCGAATGTCATATCATCTGGTACCAGTTGCATCACGTGCCTCGCGTTCACGGTATCGGTTTTATTGAGGAGTGGACATGGGACCCGGTCATTCCTTACAGGGCGTGGCTGGTTTTTACCCCGTTTCTCCTCTGCTGCGGATGGACGGCGAGCCTGCTGTCTTGGTTATTCGTACTGCTACATAATGCGTTTCGGGCTATGATGGAGTATTATATTGCGATTACCCCGAGGACCGCGCAGCCGGAAGAGCCGCAAACGGAGGACGCAACGCCTGAGATTTCCGCCGCCACCGCCCCGATTATCCCTCACGATCCTTGACAAGGAGACAAGCCCCATGGCACGTTACCGCTTTTCGACGGCCTGTGCGATTTGCATAACCGTTCTTTCCACCCCCGTTTTTAACATGGCCTCCCAACCCGCTGAAACCTCCCAGCCTGCCGTTCCGGTCATCGTCAAACGGCAAAGCCTGCCCTACGACACGTCGGTTGTTGAACTTTCTAACGGCCTGACCGTGATCGTTCAGGAAAACCACGCCTCGCCGGTCGCCTCGGTCCGTTGTTTCGTGAAAAATACGGGCAGCGCGTTCGAGGGCCGCTGGTTGGGGACCGGGCTTTCCCACCTGCTCGAACACGTCGTCGCGGGCGGAACGACCACGAAACGCACGGAAAAGGAAATCGAGCACATCGTCGAGCGCCTGGGCGGGGTCGTGAACGCCTACACTTCGGACGATTTGACCTGCTATTTCATCGACGGCATCGCGGACGACGTCGCCGTTCGAATCGAACTGGTCGCCGACATGATGCAGCGGGTCGTCTTCGAGCAGGTCGAATTCGAACGGGAACACAAAGTCGTCAAGCAGGAACTCCGGGACGGCCTGAACGATCGGCGGCGCGTCCTGTGGAATCTCCTGGGGCAAACGGTGTATCGCGACAGTACGGCCCGGCATCCCGTCATCGGTTATTACGACGTCCTGTCCCGGTTGAGCAGGACGGACGTCGTCGACTTTTACCGGCAGCGCTACGTCCCGAACAACATGGTGTTCGTGGTCGTCGGCGATGTCGACCGCGAGGAAACGTTGAAAACGGTCGCCGAAAATTTCGCCGGCGGCGCGCGGGGGACTGAAACGGTCGTTCCGCTCCCGGACGAAGAGCCGCAGGTTTCGCCCCGCGAAGCCGTGCGCGAAATGGACGGCCAGACGTCCGACCTTCTTTTCGCGTGGCCTGGCGTGAAGCTGTCGGACCCGGAAATGTACGCCCTCGACGTCGCCTCGTACATTCTCTCCGAAGGGGAAAGTTCGCGGCTCGTCCGCAAGCTGGTTTATGAAAAGCAACTCCTGCTCGGCGTCTCGACGTTCAACAACACCCCGCATTTCGTGAACGGTCAATTCTGCGCCATGGGCGTCGCGACGCCGGACAAGCGGGAAGAGGCCGCGGACGAATTATTGTCCGAAATCATGCGGCTGACAACCGAAAAAGTCGGCCGGGCCGAATTGGACAAAGCGAAGAAACAAAAGGAGGCCGAACTCGTTTTCACGCGACAAAAAGTGAGCGGGATCGCCGATTCGTTGGGCCGTTGCATGTTGGCGACCGGCGATCCGCTGTACGACAACCGTTACGTCGAAGGCATCCGCGGCGTCACGGCCGACGATGTCCTGAACGTCGCGAAAAAATATTTCGTCCCGGAACGACTCAACCGGATCGTGATCGTCCCGAAAGACATGGGCGCCCGGCCGGTGGGCGGGGAGACGGCCGCCCACCGTGAACCGGAGACCCTGACGACGCTACCCAACGGGCTGCGCGTCCTTTTCAAACGCCGGGCCGACCTGCCGATGGTGAACGTGCAGGCTTTCGTGTTCGGATCGACGTTGGACGAAACGGAGGAAAACGCCGGCCAAAGCGCCCTGCTCGCCGCCATGCTTGACAAGGGAACGAAAACGAAAACGGCCGAACAGATTGCCGATTACTTCGATTCCATCGGCGGTTCGCTTGCCCTGTCAAACGGCCGAAACACGCTCTACGGAGGGGTGACGGTATTGGCGGCCGATTTCGAGCCGGCGACCCGGTTGTTTGCCGAATGCCTCCTTCAAAGCACGTTCCCGCAGACCGAATTCGAACAGGTCAAAACACTGGCGCTGGGGGCGGTCGCCCGGCGCGCCGACAACCCGATGTCCGAATTGATGGAACTGTTCGCCGCCAACCTGCCGAAAGGTTCCCCGTATTCGCGGATGGAAGACGGGTCCGCCGAATCGGTTGCGAAAATCGACCTCGCCGCCCTGAAAAAACAGCACGCGAAACAATTCGTCCCCTCGAACATGCTCGTCACGGTTTTCGGCGACGTCGATCCCGAAACGGCGATGAAAACCGTCGCGGAGACCTTCGGTCAACTCCCGCAGGCCCGGGGAGCCGCCGCGAATCCGGTCGATATTGCGAAGATCGCCGACAATACGATTACCGTTTCGGAAAAGGTCCATAAGACGACGGCCAAGGATTCCGGCGTCCTGTTGATCGCCTGGAACGCCCCGGCCATCGACAAGGAAAAAGACATGGCCGCCATGCGCGTCCTCTCGGCCGTCCTTTCGGACGGGACGGGTCCGAACGGGTGGTTGTTCAACGAACTACGGGGCGAAGGGCTGGTCTACCGAGTCAACACCGCCCTGAGAACGGGGCCCGTGGCGGGTTTCTTCATCGCCGTCGCCCAGACGAAGCCGGAACAGGTCGCCGAAGTCGAAAAACGGATCAGGGCGAACATCGAAAAGGTGAAATCCGGCGCCGTCCCGAGGGACGATTTCGAGCGGGCCAAGGAACGGCTCGTTTCCCGGCACAAGCAGTCGAACGAGACGATCGCGGAACAGGCCATGCAAGCGGGACTCGACGAACTGTACGGTCTCGGATATGCGTACGACAAATCGTTTCCCGACCGCATCCGGGCCGTGACGCTCGAAGAGGTGGTCGCTGTCGCGAACACATACCTGACCGAATCCCTCGTCGTCTCGGCCTCCTCGCAACCCGGGGAACCGGGCCGGTGATTTTCCGACACACGATCTGCGACTTTTTTCAAATCGAACCGGGAGCAAAACATGAACGACACTCCGACCAACACCATTTACGAGGCGACGCCCGACAATCACGACAACCACATCCCGCGCGATGCCGCGACGCCCCAAAAAACCCCCGTTCCGTGGATTGTCGCCGGCATTCTCGGCGGCGGTTGCCTGATGCTGCTTCTCGTCGGCGGCGTCCTGTCCGCCTTGCTTCTTCCGGCCGTCCAGGCGGCGCGCGAGTCAGCCCGGCGAATGCACTGCATGAACAACATGAAGCAGATCGGAATGGCCGTCCATAATTTTCACGATAGGAACGCCGGCCTGCCCGTCGCCTATACCCGGGACGCCGACGGCAAACCGCTGCACAGTTGGCGGGTCCTGCTGTTGCCGTACATTGAAGAGCAGGGTTTGTACGAACAGATCCGGCTGGACGAGCCGTGGGATTCGCCGCACAATGCGCAGTTCCACGATTTCGCGCCGCCGGTCTACCGATGTCCGAGCATGATCGGCACGCCCGGCGCGTCCGGCGAAACACGTTATTCCATCATCCTGGGCGGCCCGCTCACGCCGGGCGAACCGACCGACGTCGGGGAATTGGCCGACAACATGTTCCACAAAGGCGCGATGACGGCCGGCGATTTCGGCGATATAACCAACGGACTGTCGAACACGATCTGTCTCGTCGAACGGAAAACGCCGGTCTGCTGGATGGACCCGACGCAAGAAATGACCGCCGAACAATTCGTGACGGGACTCAGCAGCGGTACGAACGATCCCCATCCCGGCGGTTGCAACGCCCTCCTCTTCGACGGCAGCTGCCGATTTTTATCCGGCTGGACCGAAGCGAACGTTTTGGAACAGATGGTCGGCGCCGCGAAATAGGATTCCGAGCACGAAGCATGCCCGAGTAAGCGAGTGATGACAAGCGACATTACGTCCGAAAGCGTTCGAGCGCGTCGACGACGGACTGCATGTCGGGCGGGAGCGGCGCTTCGATATCGATCGTTTTGCCGTTCTCAGGATGTTCGAACACCAACCGGCGGGCATGGAGGGCCTGGCGCCGGAGGAGAACGGTTCCCGCCTCGGGATCGGAGGCGAGCGCGATCGGTTTCTCGCCCGAGAGTTCCTCCAGGGTGATCCGGCTGCGATGCCCGTAGAGTTTGTCGCACAAAATCGGGTATCCTTTGTGTCGGAGATGTACCCGGATCTGGTGCGTGCGACCGGTTTCCGGTTCACACCGGAGGGTTGAAAAGCCGCGATACCGCTTGAGCACTTCGTAAAACGTCCGGGCTTCCTTCGCGTCCGGATCATGGGGGGCGATCATCATTTTTTCCCGCGCGCGGTGATGCGGTCCGATCGGGGCGTCGATCAGGTCGCGGTCGATGCCCGGCGTCCCGACGATGATCGCGAAATATTCCTTGTGGATATTCCGGTTCTGGAAAAGCGTCGCGAGTTTGCCGTGGATGCAGTCGTTTTTCGCGACCAGGATCGCCCCGGAGGTGTCCCGGTCGAGACG
>DOMV01000134.1:361-19946 GCA_003509805.1 Planctomycetaceae bacterium | reverse complement strand
CGGCTGCGTTTTCCGCGGGATCGGCCGTACTTTCATCCCGGTCGGTCGGAAGGAGCGGTCCTCCCGGTTTCGGCGCGGCATATTTGGACTTCTTGGACATGGGAGATTGGATGAGAGAGAAATACGTGGTATACTGGCGCAGCGCAGGGACCAGTATACCCCGTTTTCGGGCGGGCGGCAAGGCCCGAACGGCGGAAGGGCTCGAAACGGAAGCCGGGAACGTGGCCGGGCGCAGTGACCGGAGAGCGGGAACAAACGTCCCTTCCCGAATCGTCGGCTTCGGAAAATTGCAAAAAGTTTTCCGTACAAAACAGAACAGGAATTTTCCGTGTCGATTTTGCGTGAAATCCACGACCGCCTCGGCGAGTTTTACGCCGGCGAACGTCCCATGGAATGGTGGCCGGGAGATCCTTTGGAGGTGATCGTCGGCGCGATTCTCGTCCCCGGCTCCAATTGGAAAATCGTATCAAAAATACTCGACGCGATCCGGCGGGAAAACCTGCTTACCTTTCACGGGCTGCGCGGTCTCGATCCCGAACGGTTGACCCGGCTGATCCGGCCGGCCGGGTTCCAGCAGCGCAAGGGCGACGCGATCAGGGCCGTGCTGGAGATGATCGATGCCGAAAGCGGCGGCGATCTGCCCCGGTTCTTTGCGAGAAACGTCGAAACGGTGCGCGGGGAACTGCTCGCGATCAAGGGAATCGGAACTTCCGTCGCCGACAATATCCTCTTGTACGCCGGAAAATTGCCGGTCTACATGGTCGATCCGTTTACCGTCCGCGTTCTGACGCGCCACGGGATCGTTCCCCACGGAACGAAAGAAGCCGAAATCCAGCGGGTCGTTCACCAGGAGTTGACCCACGACGACGAAACCGCGCCGTACGGGGCCGATCTGTATTATTCTTTCCAGGCGTTGATCGTCCGCCTCGGTCGAACCTATTGCGAGAAAACGGAGCCGGCCTGTTGGTCGTGTCCCTTGCGATCGCTACTCCCCGACGGAAAACCGGTCCTCGCTTCCGAAACGCGACAGAGCAACACGACCGGGCGACGCGCCACGGAAACAGGCCGCACGGAAACAGGCCGTCGCGACACTCCCGGCTTTTTCGGCGAACCACAGAATTACGACCATGCGAATTACGACCGTGCGAATTCGCATCGCCGGGCAACCGGTTGTTCGTCCGGTTGTTCGTCCGGTCGTTCGTCCTCTTCGTCCAGTCGTCCGCCCGGGGTGTCCGGGGAGATTGCGCTGGACGACAACGAACGGACGATCATGGAACGGATCACGGCGGAACGGGTTCCGATCGACATCGTGGTCGCGGAAACCGGGTTGCCCGTCCATATCGTCCAATCGACCTTGATCGGTCTCGAATTCAAGCGTCTGGTGCGTCGCTGCGAAGGAAACACCGTCCAACGGCGGACCTGATCGGAATCGCCGCACGCGTCCATCGCACAAGACCATCGGAGCATCGCGCAAAACCATCGCGAACGATCAGACCTGGACGACGCGGATACGTTCGTCAACCTGTTCCTTGAGCGTGTGTTCGACGAGATATTTGAGCGTCTGGGAAGCACCGGCGCACCCGGCGCAATTGCCCCGCAACTCGACGTAAACGGTCGTATCCTTGATGTCGATCAGTTCCAGATCGCCGCCGTCCTTGCGAATCATCGGGCGGATGTAATCGTTGAGCTGTTTTTCGATTTTCTTCGCGAACTGGAAGGGGGAGAGTTTTTCCCCGGCGACCTTGGGAGCCGGAGGAGGGGTATACGCGGTCGCTTTGTCCGGCACAGGGCCGGCAGTGTCGCCTGGAGGGACATTGCCTGGAGGGACAACGTTGCCCGGGTGGAATGTCCCCACAAGCGGAAGTTCCGTGACACCGGTCTCGGATCGGGTGGAAACGGAATCGGCGACGGTCGGCTCCCCGGCCCGGACCTCATCGAGAATATCCTGCAACCCGCCCGGTGCGTGGTGGCAATTCATGCAGGCCCCGCCCGCTTTGATCGCGGCCGTAATTTCGGGAATCGTCCGCAAATTCAATTCCTTGATCTTTCTTTTCAGGTACGGTTCGGAAATCGTGAAACACGTGCAGACGATTCTCCCTTCCTCCTGTTCGTCCGGATTGATATCGATTCCGAGGGCGTCCAGGTTGACCCCGCGACGCTGCGCCCAGTTGAAAACCGCCGCCTGCAACGCCTCGGCGCCCATGACGGAGCAATGTATTTTCTGGGACGGCAGACCGTCGAGGAATGCGACAATGTCGGCGTTCGTGATCTTGAGTGCCTCGATCGGCGTCAATTCCTTCTCTTCGATGATGCAGCAAAGGGCTTCCGAGGCGGCAATCGCGGAAGTGCAACCGAAGGTCAGGTAGCGTGCCTGCGTCATGACGTCCTTCAACGGGTCCGTCGGATCCCGTTTGACCCGGAAGGTGAAACGAAGCGCATCACCACAGGCGATCGAACCGTGTTCGCCGAGCCCGTCCGGATTTTCGATTTCTCCGAGATGCGTTCCCGGCTTTCCCTGGACGGCGTCCATGAACAGTTGTTTGGTTTTTTCCGAATATTCCCAAGCCATTATTATCGTTATTATCGTTTATGGTTTGTCGATTATCGTTTGAGTGAATGAGCGGGGCGCGACCGTTCGCCGTTTTCCCGAGAAACTCATTCTTCCCCTTGTCGCCGGAATCGTCAATCCCTACAATCGAATTTTATCGGCTGTGTCAGGGTTTTGTCGGCAACCCCCCATAAAAAGCCCGTCACTGCGCTACGCTTCGTTCCGGGCCTTTATTTTGAGCGATTCCATGCTTATTCCGTTTTTGTTTCGAGGTTTCCGGGAACTTTCCCCCCGCATCGCCTTCAAAGCGCTGAGGCTTTGGGTGTGGAAGGGTCTTTTCGCGCTGCGGGCTTTTAAGCACCGGCTCAAAAAAGGGGAACTGTTTCCGCCGTTTTTGTTTTTCGCGCTGACCGGAGCCTGCAATCTTCGATGTCGCGGCTGCTGGATCCGTTCCGCCCCTGCGCCCGACTCTGCGGGCGAGACGGCGGCGGACGTCAAAAGCCTGCCGGGAGAAATCCCTTTTGACGACGTTGACCGTGCGATTCGCGAAGCGGGAAAACGATCCGTGTATTTTCACACGCTGCTCGGTGGTGAACCCTTCCTGTATCCGCGGCTGTTCGAGTTGATCGGGCGGCATCCCGAATGTTATTTCCAGATCATTACGAACGGCCAGTTTTTCGACGTCGAAACCGTCACCCGGCTGCGCCGGCTCGGAAACGTCAGCCCGCTCGTCAGCATCGACGGTTTGCGGCGCACGAATGACGACCGGCGCGGCGAGGGGACCTTCGAGACGGCGATCGAAGGTTGCCGGGAACTTCGGCGCCAAAAGTTGCTCTACGGCGTCGCGACCGTGGTCACGGCCGAAAACATCGACGAAGTGCTTACGGAAGAATATGTCCGCCGGTTCATCGATCTCGGTGCGATGTATTTATGGTATTACGTGTTCCGGCCGGTCGGGAACGATCCCTCGCCGCACCTGTGCCTCGATGTCCGGCAGATGCTCGATTTTCGTACCCGCCTGTTGCGATTGAGGCGGAAAATGCCGATCATCCTGATCGATACCTACTGGGATGCCGACGGCGTCGCAGTTTGCCCGGCGGCGAAAGGACTCGGTTTTCACATCGGGCCAGACGGCGGAATCGAACCCTGTCCGCCGCTTTCCGTCTGCCGGGAAAGGATCACCGATCACGGCGGCGATCTTTTCCGTACGATCGACGGGAGCCGGTTTTTGCGGGATTTTCAGCGATTCGTGGACCGTGCGTTTACGTCGCCCTCCTTGTCGGAAAAGGGGCCGAACGCGGTTTCCGACGCCGGGCGCGGTTGTGTCATCCTGCAACATCCGCAAGCGCTGGCCGCGTTTTTTCGGGAACATGAGGTCGCGGACCGGAGCGGGGGGGATTTGTGTGCGGAATTGGAGGCTGCGCAGCAACGGACGAGCCATCATTTGCCGGAAAGTGAGATTCCCGAGGATTTCTGGCTTTATCGCATGTTGAAGAAAACGCTCTTTTTCGGCATGGGCGGTTACGGCTGAATCGGGGACGCCGCATCGGGGGACGCCGGTCAACGGAAATCGATTTCCTCGGGAGTCGGCAGATCGTCGAGCGAATCAAGGCCGAAAAGTTGTAGAAAGCGATCGGTGGTTCGATAAAACAGAACCGGCTTTTGAGCTTCGAGTTTGCGCTCGATTCCGAGCAGGCCGCGACGAACCAACTGGCTCAGGATGCCCCCGCTCGGCGCTTTTCGAATGGCCTGGACCTCTTCGGTGGTGATCGGTTGACGGTAGGCGACGACCGCCAGCACGTCGATCACCTGCTGGGAAAGTTTCGCTTCGCGGATTTTACCGTAGAATTTCGCGAGGATCGAATCGAACGCCGGATCGAGAATCATCCGGAAACCGCCGTGTTCGGCAAGGATGCGATACGGCCTGCCGGCACGTCCGTAACGCTCGTTCAGCCGCGTAATCAACGGCTCGATTTCTTCCGGCTCGACGTTGCGCATCAGTTCGGCGGCTTTCGACGCGGTCAACGGCCGGTTTTCGCGATCGCCGACGAAAAGCATGGCCTCCAGGATGGTTTCGGGCGTCAAGGGAATCGTTTTTTCCTCCAAACCGGATGCCGTGACACCGCTGTCTGCCCTGTCAATACCGTCCGCCTCGTCAATGCCGCTTATCCTATCGCCGCCGTCCGCCCTGTTCGCGACGTTCCCTGGATCCGAATCGTTTTCGGATTCCTCCTCTTCCTCCCATTCCGAAAATGCGTCCGCTCCATCGCCTTTTTCTTCATCGGCCTCTGCCGTGTCCATCAAGTCGCCGAAAACACGGAGAAAAGCGACTTCTTCCTTTCTCCGAATCGCGGCGTCTTCCCGAAGTTCCGGGGAATGCCGTTCGGCCCGGCGCGAGGACTCCTGTTCTTCAAGGCGAAGAAAGGTCGTTTGCAGTGAGTCGAGAGAGAGGATGGTCTCATCGGAAACGGCCGGCTCGATGTTTTTTTCACTCATGATCGGATACCCTGCGGCCGTATGGAATTTTCGCGGGAATTCTCGCGACGCCGGAAAATGCGGAAATCTGTTTTCGAGGGAGGCGAACGCCGTGACCGGAAATCTTCCGGTTTCGGCAGGAAACTGGACAACGGCACGAAAAATGATATAGTGGACATGATATGTGGGCGTCGGGGGGCCCCCGGCGTGGTCGCTCCCGGCGGAGGCCGGTTGGAAGACCTGTATCGATTGTATCATTTTTTTCAAGGCGTGCCGCTGGGAATGTGGGATTATTTCGTTAAATTATCCCGAATCGGCGATTTGTTGCCATATACTTGAGCAGGTGGTTTGGTCTTATTGACATCCGCGAAAACATGGAACGCGAGAACATTGGACCTGGGTGCCGGGCTCAACATTCGCGGCCAACGGGGGTTTCATCGCCGTGTTCGGGACACCGCCTCCCGCAACGTCGGCTTCGGAAAGAATTTTTACCGTATTTCAACCGCTTTCAGTATACATCAACATGGAAAACAAGGTCACCGCCAACGAACTGAACAAACTGAACGAACAGATCGAAACGATTACCACGGAGAATGAAGATACGTTGAAAAACATGTATCTGACGTTCCGGCTCGGTAACGAAGACTACGGGATCGAGATTCGTTACGTAACCGAAATCGTCGGGATGCAGAAAATCACCGAAGTGCCCGACATGCCGCAATTCGTCAAGGGCGTCGTCAATCTTCGCGGCCAGGTGATTCCGGTTCTCGACATGCGGATCCGTTTTCACATGGAAGCCCGGCCGTATGACGAGAGGACCTGTATCGTGGTCGTCAATATCATCGGAGCCCAGGTCGGATTGGTCGTCGATACGGTCAACGAGGTCCGTAATATCGACGACGAGTTGATTTCCCCGCCGCCGCGCGACAGTGCCCAGTACATCCAGGGCATGGGAAAAGTCGGCGAAGAAGTCATTATCCTTCTCGAAGGGCAACGGTTGTTGTTCGAACACGAAGTCGCCGCGTTTTCGTAGACCCCACGCTCAATTGATGCGATCCGGGAATGTATACCGAAGCCGGTTGAGTTTTCCGGTCAAACCGCCTGTTTATACCGTAAACGGCCTGATAATCCTCCCGCGCACAATCGCCTGCCGCTCGAACGATTCGCGTAAATGCTTGCATTAACACAAGTTGAGGGCGAGTGAGTGCGGCAGGCGGACTTGACCCAATGTCCGTTTTCATCGCGTTTCCAGTATAACCGCGTGAAGTGACCGGGTGCGGGCTGCTGACAATGGACAGCCGGTGCGTCGAAGATGCCCGTGCCTCAATTGCGAAACAAGTGGGAATGCGCGGTCTGTGAGGGCGGATGAAAAAAAGCCGAATCTTTTCGCCGCTCAAGTCGATACCGATAGCAGGCCCGGTATCGACGTGACGAATCGCTGAAAACGAACAACCCCCACCGGTTTCCGACTCGTTTTTGTTTTACACCGCAGCCGACTTTCAGCATATCGACGAAAAGAGGGTGCGCTCGTGAATCTATACCGCAAACGGCCTGAAACGGTTCCCGCGAACAATCGCCCGTCGCCCGAACGAAACTCGCAACCTGATATTTACCACGGCGTTGCGGCGAGCGAGTGCGACAAGCAGTCTTCACCAGACCATCAATTGCACCGCGTTTCCGGTATATCTCTCCGTCCTCAAGCGAAAATCGTTCTCGCGACCTTGATTTTGGTTTCGGGCGGCGTCGGCGCTTTTGTGCTGCGAAAAGCGAATCATCCTGCCGATCCCGAGAACCGAATGGTCGCCGCGAGTACGGTCGATCCGCACGTTTCCCGGTCTTCTCGGGGAGAAAACGGAAATCGCGCGGCCGCGTCGCCGGATGCGGACATTTTTCCGCTGGAACAGGCGGAATCCAAGCGGAAATACGGACAAATCTATACGCCGCCGAAATGGGTTCCCAAAAATCTTCCTCCCCGAAATGCGAGACCCGCGTCTTCTGTTGGCGATGACGATCGATCCGACGTCGACCGACCGCCTTTCGAGAAGCCGTTGAAAGAAAAACCCCTGCCGGAGAACGACTTCGACGAGGAGCCGCGGGAAAGGGACGCCGTGAATTCGCCGGTGGGTTCGCTGGCGGATTTGCCGCAGGATGCGCAGATAAATTCGCAACCGCTCGCGGACGGTTCCTTGTTTCTCGTCGAAGAGGTCGCACCGCTTTCGGAAACGGTCGTCAACAAGCCGGTCCCTCCAATCGCGGTGACGGAACCGCCGAAACCCCCGGAAAAACTGGAGATGCTCGAACGCCCCCGGCATGTTGTCCGCCGTTTGCCGGAAGTCGGTGCAGGGGAGATGGTCCCGATCAGCCGCGTCGACGATCCGTTGCCGACGTTGAATCAGATGGTGCCCATTTCGCGTATCCTTGATATTCCGCTGCCCGGCCCGAAAGAAGACGCAAAAGACGGCGGAATCAAGATGGTGCCGCTTAAAATGCTTCCGGGTGTCGAATGATCCGTAGCTGCCGGCGGATCCTCGTGATCGCTCCGGTGCCGCCCATGTCGGTGCTGCCGGGGATTCTCCTCGATATCGGCAACCGTTTCGCGAGGAGGCGGTTTCCGGTCGGTCTTGTCCGGCGGAATCGAGCAGGCTGCGGAGAGTTCCAAGGCGATTTTGTGCATCGTCGTCCTGCTGACGGAGAACCGTTCGCAAATCGTTCGTTGCGATAGGTGCCCGTTCAAAAGGAGCCGGGGGATCGTTCGCGTGAGCGATGGAGAAAGCATGGCGTTGTTATACTGGAAACGCGATGAAAGTGGACATTTTGGTCAAGTCTGCCTGCCGCACTCATTCGTCCTTAACTTCTGTTTGTGCAATGGTATATGCGGACCGTTCGGGCGGCGGGCGATTGCGCGCGGAAGGAATGTCATGCCGTTTACGGTAGATTCCAATTCCGGGAAAGATTCCGCAAAGACCTCGTAAAGTATATGGCGCGTTTTACTCATCATTTGCCGAAAAACAGAATATTTTGAGTAAAAAAGCATAATTTGTCCCATTCGGGTAAGGATTGGCGTGCTTTATCGATACAATCCTCAGAGGACGGCGGTGGGGTCAACCTAATGATGTTCCCGCGTTTCCGTGGAAAGTGCGACGAAACGGCAGGCCGAGTGATAACCGTCCATGATTTCTTCCCGCGTGGGACGGAATCGGGCGAATTTAACCAGGTCGGCGGCTTCGAGGAATTCACGGAGCCGCCGGCGCGTTTGATGATCGAACAGGGGATACCGGTCGTTGGTCGCTCCGCCGCCGATCAATCCCATTTCATTCAGGAACTCTTCCGTCGTTCTTTCGGGTGCCCGAATATGCGTGACCTGTTCGACGTACCAGCGGACGATGGAGGTCAATTCGATATAAAACCGACGGACATCGGTCTCATGCAGTTGCGTTTCGAGGAGCTGGTGAAGCCGTTCGGTCGCGATTTCACCGGCACTCAGGACAGGCGCCGGCCGGGCGCTTGCCCGTTTGCGAAAACGTCGGGTGTAAAGGAGGATGCACAGGGCGAGAAACAGGCCCGCGGCAATGACGATTCCTGCGAAGAACAGGCGGGAATAGCGCCCCGGGAAGCCGATCGGTGAATGAACCCCCGTGATGTCGTCCAGGGAAACGTCCTGTGAAGTGAACGCCGAATGAACCTTGATGCGATTGGCCTGGAGGGTCAATGTCCTCGTCACAGTCGTCGTCCCGGTCTTCGTCACGGAGGTGTCGGCTCCCGGATGCGGTCCTGAATTTATGGCATACGGGATCGTAATCGGCCAAATCTCGATCGTTCCGCCGCGTTGCGGCCGCATGGTCAAGGTATACTCGCGGATCACGCGTCCGTCGACGATCCCCGTCATCCGGTTGTCGGTTCCGATGATATCGAAATCGCCCAGCGTATCGCTGAACTCCGGAATGACCGGGCGGATCGACTCGTCGTGATCGAGATGAAGGATCAGCGATACCGAATCCGAGAGCCGGACATGCGGCGGCGAAAGAAGGAGACGGGCTTTCAGGAGCCCGTCCCGGGTTTCCGTCGCACAAAGCGTCGTCGTCGACGGCTTGTCGTCATCCGAACGGCTCGACGCGAACGCGCCCGCGCCGCATAATAAGAGCATTCCGGAAACGCAGGTCCACGACAGTGCCGTGGGAAAAGAAAAGGTTTTCATGGAACTTTTTATACGGAAGGCTGTTGAAATTTCCCGCAGCCGACTTTCAAGGAGACTGTTTTCCGAAGGTAAACAGGCGGTTTGACCGGGCTGTGTTTACCGACGACTCAACCGGCTTCGGTATATACCGCAAGCAGCCTTCGCCAAACAACCCATTTCACCGCGTTNNATTGCACCGCGTTTCCAGTATACACCGATTCCGGTCACTTGGACCGTTTCTTGAAAAAATCCCGCAATTCACGTATGTAATCCTGCCGGGTATCGATCGGGATATACTCGACATGTGCGCGGCGCAAGGTTTCGCAAAGCCGTTCCCGGACGGCATCCATGCGACGGGAAATCCATTGCCGTACCCGTTCTCCGGACGTATCGACCCACAGGGTCTCGGATGTTTCGGCGTCCTCCAGGGCGAGAAGTCCGACATCGGGGAAATCGGATTCGCGGTGGTCGCGCACCATCAGCGCGACGACGTCATGCCGCCGGGTCGCGATCAGGAACGCCTTCTGCGTTGCCGAAAGGGCGATTCGACGGTGTCGCGCACGTCGCTCGGGACCGAAAAGGAGGTAAGAGGGCATCGTTCCGGGAAACAATGTTCTCGCATGAGCCCGCTGGGAACGTTCGTCGTGCGCGTGTTCCGGCGCGTGTCGCGTCACGTGTTTCATCGCGTCGGACGTCAGCCCGACAAGGTCCGGAATCAGGAAATCGCTCAGGATGAAGACGACCGCGTGTCGTTTCTGGACCCGGTTGAGGTAATCGAGGGCCTTGTTCAAGTTCGACTCGCGGGCGCCCGGTTTACATGCCAGGAGTTGCCGGACCAGGTGCAGGACGTTTCCCCGGCCCTTGCGGGGGCGGAAATACTGCTCGACGTCGCCGCCGAATGTGATGAGCCCGATTTTATCGTTGTTTTTCATGGCCGAAAACATCAACGTCGCCGCCAACTCGACGGCGGTTTCCATTTTCGAGCGGTCGGAGCCGAACACCCCTGACGCCGAAACGTCGACTAGGAACATGACGGTCAACTCGCGCTCTTCGGTGTAACGCTTGATGAACGGATGTCCCGTCCGCGCCGTCACATTCCAATCGATGCTGCGAATGTCGTCGCCGGGCTCGTATTCGCGGACTTCGCTGAATTCCATCCCGCGACCCCGGAAAGCGCTGCGGTACAACCCGGCGAACAATTCGTCGACCGTCCGCTTGGCGACGATTTCGACGGTTCGGACCTTTTTGAGCAGTTCCAGGACGTCTTTCATCGGCGCGTTTCCTCGTGAAAAAATTGCCTTGTGAAAAAAATGGTCCAACCGCAGGATTGCGGAAGCGTTGAGCTGAAATGGGCGACGCAACTTTGAGTTGTACAATGGTTTAATGTACAATGGTTTAAGCTAAACAAGCCCCTGTCCGCTTTTCCCAAAGTTGCGTCGTGAAAATAGAAGGCATTCAGGAACTCTTCGGCTTCGGGAAATTTCAATGGCTTTCAGCATAACACTGTGCCGAGCGGTGCAACCGCCGGCGTATCAACACTGCCCCTCTTGACGGAAAGGGGCCGCAAGCGAAAGAATCGACTCCGCGGCGACGTCGAGAGAATGGGGAACGGTATCGACGGCTTCGAGCAGGGCGGCAAGTTCGCGCTTGCGCTGCGCGAGCGATTCCGGTTTGGTAAGCCATTCGATCAGGTGGTCGGCCGCCTGCCGGCTCTTGTCATCGGCTGTCAGGAATTCCGGAAACAACATGCCGTCCTGATCTTGCGGCGTCGGGTGGGCCGGGATGATCCCCAGGGCATCGTCGAATAGAAATCCGTCGTCGGGATTTTCCTTTTCGCAAAAGGTACCAGGGACGACCGCCGTCGCTGATGGTGCCGCCGCTGTTTTTTTCGCCCGGGCAGCCCGATCGGCGGCCAGGAGATTGACAAGTGTAATGTAACGTGCCCGCCGGAAAAAACGCTGGATGAAAAAGGGGATTGCCCCGACCCGGTAATAAATGACCGTCGGTTTGTTGCAGGCGAGTAATTCCAGGGATACGCTCCCGGAGACGGCAAGGCAGCAATCGGCCGCCCGGATCAATTCCGCGGTTCGGTCGACATAGACCGGAATCGAAACTTCCGGATAGAGCGGATCGACCGGATCGACGGGGCGTTCCGTGGTCAGTTCGGCGATTCGTTCGGCGATCCGTTCGGCATGTTCGTCGCTGAAGGCGGCAAAAACCGGTTGGACACAGGGGACACGTTCCCGGACCCGGGCGACACACCGGAGCATATCGTCAAGGTTTTTGGCGATTTCCTGCATTCGCGAGCCGGGAAGCAGCGTCAGGATCGGTTTGCCGGTCATTTTGTTGAAAAACGATTCGAGAAACGCCTGATCGACGGCCTTTTTCCGATTCTCCTCGAAAAACGGATGACCGATGAACTTCGCGTTGATTCCGTGCCGTGAAAACCAGGATTCCTCGAAGTCGAGCGGGCACAGCGTCAAATCGACGAGCGCCCGCATTTTTTTCGTCCGCCATTGCGCCCAGGCCCAAACCTGCGGGGGCATGAAATAGAAGACGGGGATGCCGTGTTTTTTGGCCGCCCTTGCGATGTGCCAATTGAAACCGGGATAATCGACCAGGACGACGGCTTCGACGCTGTTTTCCGAAAAAAAACGTTCGGCTTCGCGCAGCAACCGCTTGAACCGAAAGTAGTTTCCGGCGGCCCGGCCGAACCACATGACCGCCAGCCGCGTCATGTCGCTCAAAAGCCGCGCCCCCGCCGCTTCCATTTTCGGTCCGCCGAACCCGGTGATTTCGACGCCCGGTTCACGGCGTTTCAGCGCGGCGATCAGACCGGCCGCGTGAACATCTCCACTCGGTTCGCCGGCGGAAAAAAAAAGGAGCCTGGTGGAGGACATGGGAGGATCAGTTGATAGTTGTGTAGTTAAGGGTTGACAGCGGAGAATTTTATATCGTAAGTCATTTTAATATCGCAAGTTGGATGTCTATATGCGTCTCCTCCCGGTCAGCACCGATCGTACGGCAACCCCGGAAATGGGAACACCGGAATGTTGTGACGGAACTTCGACACGGAGTGTGTCGGGAAACTGCCGGGAATACGGGTCAACTTGAACGTGATCGATGTTCGACGGGATGGTTTCCCCGGCGGATGCGATGACACTCCACGCAAGAAATACGGCCGCAGGACAAGAGAATTGTTTCATGGTTTGGCCCCACCTCCGAAAAATTGACCTGGACGTGTTGACATTCGGCCGTTCGGCATAGATGCAAGCCGGGAGCGCAACAACGTGTAGCGACCGGGATTTACGCTCTATTCCAGAACATCTTCCCTGTGTTCGATTTGAGGCCAGTACGTGTCGAAATGGAACGCCGGGCTGTTGTCACCGTCATGGCAGGCGACGCAGGTTCGCATCGCTTCCGCCAGGGGCAGTCGAACTGCTGCGCGAAGTTTCTCCTGCAATTCCTTGTCGTTTCCCATCTCGGCCCGAACGTGGACTTCTCCCGGCCCGTGGCAACTTTCACAGCCGACGTTCGCCAAATGCGGGGTTTCCTCTTCGCCGAGAAAACCGGATTCGAAGGGGATCATCTCCTGCGGATTCCAGCCGACGACATGGCAACCGATACATTCGGCGTCATAATCCCGGGCCGGCGTCGAATTGGTTTTGATTCCAGCCCATGCGGCGGCGTGCTTCGATTTTTTCCAAACGCGGTGCGACGCTTCATGGCAGTCGGCACAGGATTGGGAGCCGACGTATTTGCCGTTGACCGGGGCGAGGCGGTCGGGAACCGGTTTGATCCCCAATCCTTTCAAGCCGATCATCCTGAGCGTGTCCTGGTAACATTGCATCGCCGCAAGCACCTCGGGCGAATTGACATACCGCGAATCGAACGCGACCCGTTGATAACGGATCGGCATCGCCGGGTCGTCGTACAGGCCGAGGACGACGGCGAATTTCCCTTTTTCACCGACTTCGATCCGGTAGGCGTCGTCGGGAAAGAAAATCGGCTTTCGCGGCGGCTCGGCCGGCGTGTCGGAGGTGACGATGAACTGAAATGCCCCGGTCAATTCCCGGTTGATCGCTTCCGCTTCGGAGGCTTCGCCGTGAACGATCAGGATGCGGTAATCGCATTGTTGCGCTGCGAGTCGCGGGAGGATTTCCCGAAGTTTGCTCACGGGGTCGCCCAGCACCAGGTCGCTGTTGTTATCGACCGTGCTTTGAAATGATTTGCCGAGCACGGAAGTGATGCCGACCGTGACTCCGCCCCGCTTGACGATTCGGAATGGAGCGACGTTCGAGGGATCGAAATCGAACACTCCCAGGTTGGCCGAGGTGTATTGCTTCGGATTGCCCGGCATGTCGACCGTATAAACCAGGAGCGAATCGGTCGGAAAAAGAAGTTCGCGCCCACCGATTCCGGCGGCGTCGTATTTCATGAGACGGAGCGATTCGTCCGTGACGAACTGGAATTTGTATTCTTCTTGCAGCCCGAAGCCTTTGATGAGGTTTCCGGCGTCGACCGTGATAAGCGGCCATTTTTTCGCCTCCAGTTCCTTGATGAAGGTATGGCGCCGACTCAATCCGCCTTTCATCCGGGCGATTCCCGCACAACCGCAGGGTTCGACGTAACCGTTCATGTTGCCGGTGAAAACGATTGCCGCCTTCGGGGTCGGCCAATCAACGAAATACCGGCCGTTTTCGACAACCGGGTCGTACGGCGCCCCGCCGGGGGAAACGTTCGGACCATCGGATCGGAGTTCGACCTCAACGGC
Organism: Planctomycetaceae bacterium; assembly: GCA_003509805.1. Classification (GTDB taxonomy): domain Bacteria; phylum Planctomycetota; class Planctomycetia; order Pirellulales; family Thermoguttaceae; genus UBA8133. The sequence goes on along the minus strand of DOMV01000134.1, from coordinate 5,975 downwards.
GATTTCCGGCTGGGAACCGCCTGCGGACGGTGGGGGGTCGGAGCCCGTTTTCGAACCGTCGGCCATGGTCGGAACCTGCCGGTCCGGGAAAAGGTCCTTATCCGTCCCTTCTTCCGACGGCGACACTTCCGGCGCTACGCTTGACGTTCCGGTATTTTCCCGACTTTCAACAACGGCCGTCTCGCCGTCCGTACCTTCGGGGATGTTGTTTTCCGTAACGACTTCGGCCGCCGTTGTTTCCGCGGTAACAGCGATCTCGATAGCGGCGCCTTCGATGGGGGGACCGTTCTCCTTCGTTTCCGTTTCGGCGGCCACCGGTCCAGGGCTTGTCGGTTCAGGGTTTGTCGGTCCAGGGCTTGTCGGTTCAGGGTTTGTCATTGCCTCGACGGCGACGATTTCGGCGGTTTCCGCGGTTACTGTATCTTTTATGTTTTTCGCATCTTCTGTATCTTCGAAATCCGGCGAGTTTGCATCGGAGGCGTTGTTCCAAGGGGATTCGTGGTGCGGAGGGACTGCGTTCGAAAAAGGGGATGGGGGAAGCACAGCGGAATCCGGAGCCGTTTCGACGGGATCCGCTTCAAGGGAATCTGTTGGCAGTGCCTCTGTTATCGTCTCATCTGTTGGCGGTGCATCTGTCAGCGGCACTGTGGCGACTGTGTTGCCGGGTCCCGGCGTGTTGTCGGTTGTACTGCTGGTCGGATTGCCGGTCGGATTGCCGGCGCTTTCGGAATCATGAGCCGGCTCATCCGCCGTTTCCTCTACAGAAACCAGATCGTCGGAAATCGGATTGTCGGAAATCGGATTGTCGGAAATCGGATTGTCGGAAACGGCGGCGTCGACCGGCGTATCGGGGGAATCGGGAAGTTGGAACGGGTCGCCGCTGCCCGGTTGCATGAAAGCACGTCGGGTGGGAGCGACCGTGTCGATCACGGTCCCGCTTTCTTTGGGACAACCCGCCGGACAAATCGCTAACAGGGAGAACGAAACGAGGAAAATGCGAAATAATCTCATGTGGTTTCGATAGGTCGTTGAGCAACTTGCGGGGCTCGAATGCGAACCGGGAAAAAAACCGGTGTCGCGCGACGGGTGTCATCACAACCGATGTCACACCTATAATTGGGCGACGGCCATCTGGATTGGAATACGCACCGTCGGAATGTTTTGAAGCCCGGTGTCAAGAATCAGGGCGGCGCCGTGAGGTCCCTCGATCTCCGTATAATTTGAAATCGGCGCATCCGGCGGAATCTCCATCGAGACGGTGTAGAACCGGCGTCGGGACCCGTCCGTACCGCCGTCACGGGGCGTTGAGACGACGACTTTCAACCAGGCCGGCGAAACTTCCTTGAATTTGAGGTCGGCTTCTTCGGCCGCCACGCCGGTAAACGTCACGCTGAAATCCCGCACGATTCCCCGGCCCTGCGTCGTTTTGCCGAGCAGGAGCATCCCCGTGTCCCGTACGTAAAGCGGTCCCCCGATGGAGATGTCGTCGCCGAAAATCAGCCCGTGAATCGAATAGTCGAACCGCGGCTCCCGCGTGTAGTTGGTGTGGAACAGGAATTTGTGCTGAAACGCTCCGAGCGGAAGACCCGGTTTGACCGTAATCACGGCGTCCACGACGCTGGTCGCGCTCTTGTACAGATCGTTTTGCAGGTCCTTTTCGTCCAGCGCCGAAGGGGATATCCGGATATCGTAATGCTCCTTGTCGGGCCATTCGATTTCCGTGACGACGAGCGGCTGTTTTTCAAAACCGTAGAGCCGGACCGTACTCGTTTTGGTGACTTTGGTGGAAATGCCGGGAAGCACGAGGGTGGAAGGCGAAGGAATGATCGAGGAAACGAAGAGACCCTGAATGTTGAAGGCGATTTCCGGATTTTCGGGATCGTTCGTCAGGACGGTTCCGCCTTGCTTGTACTTCCCCATGGCCCGGTCAGCGTTCCAGTGCAGCGTGATCCTGGCTGTTCCGCCGGGCGCGACCCGCTTCGGTTCGATGACGATGTCGGTACAGGTGCATGTCGTCGCGTTTTTTTCAAGGGTCAGGACGACCGTCCCGGAATTCCGGACCGTGAAGGTGTGTTGCCCCTTGTCGCCCTTGTCCATGATCCCGAAATCGTAAAGAGATTCGGGAACCTCGACTTTCGCGTCCGGGTTTTCCTTTTTCACGTTGGTCCGGCGATTGAGTTCTTCCGGGGAAAGGAACTCCAACTCCTCACGCCAATGATAATTCCGCGTGAGAACATGCACGGCGATTACGGCCAGGAGGACGCCAAGGACGCAGGAAACGCCGATATTGAGCAGTGTACGCATCGGGATTCGGTAGGGATACGGAAAACGGCTGAAATTTCCCGAAGCCGACTTTTCCGGGGCGGCCGGGGATGCAGGTCAACGTTGATTCGCGGGCCCGTAAATTATCATCCCTGGGTTTAGGATTGTCAACCTTTTGAAAAAAGTTTAGACGAGCGGCGCACGACGCCGGCGCATCAACACTGTGACGAGCGGCGCAGCCGCGAGCGATCAGTTGCAGCGTCGTCGCGGTTCTCAGTGTAACGGTGCCGTACCCGCTGGTTGGGCAACCAAGGCCGGTTGCGGTTTCGCCGGTTTCGTCAATTTGACGGTCACGCTTGTTTCAAAGAGATTTTTCTCGGTTTGATTCGATGCGACGATGGAATAGACCACGCGCCCGCGACTCGGTGGAGCCGTATCGAGAATACGGTCTCCCCTCACTTCACCCACGACGGTTTTTTGATCGCCGACCGTCCGAACCAACTGATAATTCACATCGTCTTGCCAGAATTTGTCCCACGTAATTTCGACGCCCTTCGGGGTCGGCAAGGCATTGAGCGGCGGTTGTACGTATTTAGTGAATGTCTCCGTCCAATTCGGTTGGTAATCCGGCTCGCACGGAATGCCGAGACGCTCGCAGATATCCGCGTTCTTTTTGATTTCGGAAATCACGTAATTCGTGTAAACGGCTGCGCCGTATTTCGTCATGTGGCAGAAATCTCCGTAAAAATTGTCCGGAGAAACACCCCAAGAAACCGATTTTCCATAGCGTTCTCTTTTCCTGTTTTGACGTGAATTTTCCGGCGGACCGAAAAGGCTCTCGAAATGATAATTCCCGATCACGGCCACGCCTTCTTCTTTTTCGACGTCGGCGATGAATCGCATCCAGTCCGGCGAGAGCATCGACCGCGTCGGGGTGAACTGGCTGCGCCGCCCTCTTGGATCGTTTTCCGGATTGAAAGGAATCAGGTTGACGACGAGAAAAATGTTTTCCGAACGGCAATATGCGATGAAATCAAAGAAATGCTTGCGCATTTTCGGCGATATTTCAAAAGGAACCTGTTTGAGCGTATTTTTGTAGGGAACGATTTTCTTGATCGGTCGCTTACGCCAATAACCGGCTCGTTCGTTGACGGGCCAAACATCATAATTTGTCGTGGCGCAAGCAGACTGGTACAGTTGACTCAAGCTGGTTTTCTTAGGCAGCAACGTTTCTTCCCAAGTGAGTCGGCGGGTTCCGTCCGGCCAAGTAATATCGTACCAGTCCCGCAAGGCGAAATAGGCTCTGCCGTCTTTGCCGCCGTAATCAAACCCTTTTTTATCGAAATACCGAGGTTCGATTTCCAAGACCATGACCTTGATCGGGCCGATGTCCCTCTTGTAGCGTTTGAAAATTTTCTCGACGCCCCACGGACTCAGGTTGCCATGACTCAAGGTCCGGGCGTTCCGACCCAGACTGTCACGAATCATTTCCTCGTTGTGACTCGCTGCGGCAACGGAACTGCCGCAAAAAAGGATGTCGATATTCTGGCGGAATTTCGGATTGCGTTGCATGTGGACCAACCGCCAAGATTCCCCTGCCGGATAACCGTGGTACAACGTAAGCCGATCTTCAAAACGGGGCCAGACACAAAAAAAGAGGAACATCATCATGGGAACGACCATGACGGCGGCTCGACTCGGAATGGGCAGGAAACGGAGCGTTTCGAACGCGAAGGGAGAGTACCGCCGGATGATTCTTAAAACTGTATGCATGGGGTCGTAAAACGTTGAGTGGATGAAGTTTGTTTCGAGGGGGCGGCGACGGCATGTCCGTCAGAATTGAAAATAGATGAACGGTTGCATTTCCGTTTCCCCGATGTAGCAAAGGAGGAAGATCATGGAGGCGTAGGCCAACCCCCGAACGGGAGCCCACCATCGATTCGTGACGGGCACTTCGCTGTTTTGCCAACGGCACAATACGTCGACAATCAACATGCAAGTGCCGTAAAAGAGAAAATAGACGAGTGGGAGATTCAACGGACCCGACGGTTGGAATTGCCAGATGACATGGATGTAACGACATGCGGAATGCAAATCGGGCGCTCGAAAAAATATCCAGGCGAAGCAGACGAGATGGAACGTGACGACAACACACACCAACCAACCGATCCTCGCTTGGAAATCCGCCGGAACCGAGTCATCCGCTTTGCGGTTGCCGAGCATGAACTTATGGACGCCCAGATAGAGGCCGTGCAGGCCTCCCCAGATGACGAAATTCCATGATGCGCCGTGCCACAAACCGCCGAGCAGCATCGTCATCATGTTATTGGCGTAAGTCCGTGCTATGCCGCGACGATTGCCCCCGAGCGGGATGTAAAGATAATCGCGAAGCCAGGACGACAAGGAAATGTGCCAACGACGCCAAAAATCGGTGATGTTCGAGGACAAGTACGGTTGACGAAAATTCAACATGAGTTCGATTCCGAACAACCGACTCACACCGCGGGCAATGTCGGTATAACCTGAGAAATCACCGTAAATCTGGATGGCGAAAAGATAGGCTCCGAAAACAAGCCCCAAACCGCCGAATTTTTCCGGCGAGTCGAAGCACTGATTGACAATGGGCGCGACGCCGTCGGCAATGAAGATTTTTTTGAAGTATCCCATCAAAATCAACTGGCAGGCACTCGCAATCATCGCCGAACTGACGAGTCGCGGATTTTGAAGCCGGGGCAGCAGATTCTGCGAACGCTCGATCGGTCCGGCGACCAGTTGGGGAAAATACGCGACGTAAAGAGCGAAATCGATGAAATTTCGGCACGCCGTTTCCTTGCGACGGTACACGTCGATCGTATACGCCATCGTCTGAAACGTATAGAAACTGATCCCCACCGGCAAGAGAATATTCAGCGTAAAGACGGACGGTGTGAAACCGAAAAACGTGAACAATTGAACGGTCGAATCGGCAAAGAAATTGAAGTACTTAAAGAACCCCAAAATTCCCAGGCTCGTGGCAAGGCTGAAAAGTAAAACGAGCGTTCTTTTTCGCCTTTGCCATCTTTCCCATTTTGCCCCCCCCCNNCAGGCTGATCTTTTCCACGTCGAACTTTTCCAGGAGCATGGCGCAGACGTAGTCCGTAATCGTCGACACGAAAAGAAGAAACAGGAATCTCCAGTCCCACCAACCGTAAAAGAAATAGCTCGCGGCTAAAAGCCAGATGTTTTGCGGGCGATGCTTGAGACAGTAGTAGACACACAAGACAACCAGCAAAAATGCCGGAAAAACCATCGAATTGAACAACATGGTACAAAATTTGGGTTGAACAAGTGGTGTATACTGGAAACGCGATGA
>DOMV01000134.1:0-333 GCA_003509805.1 Planctomycetaceae bacterium | reverse complement strand
TAAACGGCTCGTTCGAGCGGCAGCCGATTGTGCGCGGGAACCGTTGCAGGCCGTTTACGGCACAAACACGAAAAATCAGAAGAAATGCAAGAGCGAGCCGTGCATGCGACGGTGTCGGCCGATGCCGGAGACGAACGAATCCAAGTCAGCCCGCCAACAGGTGGGGTACTCTATACTTTTTTCCCCCACCCCGTCAAGAGTAATTTTTTCACTCGGAATTTCGTACGGGGAAGCCGGGGGTAGATCCGCAACGGGTTGTTTTGTATTTTTCAAACGTCGGCAGTATTCTCCACCCGGGGGTTTGCCGTTGGCGGTCTTGACGATTTTCTTCCA
>DOMV01000132.1 GCA_003509805.1 Planctomycetaceae bacterium | reverse complement strand
AAACACTTAACGGCGTAGGGTGACATGGGTGTTCCAAAGTGCCGAAGGCGCACTGTGAACGGGGCCGTGTGAACGATGCACCGTGAGCGGCGCGCTGTGAACGACCACGGCGACCGACCGGGACATCACGGGATCGCGATCGGAATCGTCCGGTCGACGATAAGCGTCGGGGCCGTGTACACGAACGCCTCAATCTCCTTTCCCAAAGGGAGATTGAAGGAAAACGCGATGGTCAATCCGTCCGGTTCCTGTCGTGTCGGGACATACCGGAACGGGACGATCGTTTCCCCTTCGGATGTCCGCAAGCCGGCTTCGCAGTCGAAAATCCAGGTGCGGTGCGATTGGAGCGCCCCGAAGGCGCGATCGTAATCGATCGAAACACGCAGGGTCAGCCGTTGGCTCGTCTCCTTTTTTTCCGGGGCGGCAAGACGGATGGATTCGATTCCGACGGTCAGTTCTCCCTGTTTTAGGCGGCGGCCGGCGGCAAGTCGACCGCCGACGATGATTTCCCGGTCGGTCGAATCGGTCGCTTCGGTCGATTCACCTGTTTCAGCCGATTCGGCCGGTTTGCCCAAAGGACGTGCGAACACGAACGATTTCGGTCGCAGGGCGAGCAGGACCCGGCATGTCCCCGCCAGTGAAAACTCCGAAACATTCCCCTCGGCGACATTGCCCTCAGAAACATTACCCCCGGACACATTACCCCCGGACACATTGCCCCCGGAAACATTGCCCGTGACAATACTGCCCGTGATAGCGGCGAGATTGCCTTCCCAGGAGAGCGGAAGATCACGGAAAACCTGGCCGAGCGCCGGGGTGATTTCCGAAGTCGTCGCCGCCGTCGTCGAGGAAAAGGTCCGGCCCGACCGGTCGCCGAGCACGAACGTGTCGAGGGGAAATTCCAACGAGACGGGCTGAACCGCCGGCTTCCACGAAGTGCGGAGCGTCAACCAGAACCGTTCGTTTCCGACCGGCCGGGGGTCGAGCAATTCGAATCGCATTTCCTCGACGGCCCGGCGTATGTCGTGTTGAAGCCGCTTCCGGTAGACATTTTTGAGACGGTAAACGACCTCGGCCGAGTATTCGCTGTCGTCGTCCAACGCGTATTCTTCGGGGAGCGCATCCGTTTCCCGGTCGGTCAGGGCGACCAATTCCGCCTCGGCGCGGTTGCGCGTTTCCAGCAGATCGGCATCCAGGCGTTCGAGGAGATCGGCGATGCGGAGATCGGCGATTTTGCCGGAAGGGGATTCGGCGACGAGAACGGACGGTCCGAAAATCGTTGCGCAAACGAGAAAGACAACGGCGTCGCGTATGAAATCGGGCATCGTCGGGAATCCGTCCTGTCGGCGGGACGTGTTTCAAGTGGCAAACGTTGCGGGAGGAATGCGCGTCAATCGTGATTTCCGGCCGGCTGCCGATAAAATGCGACGTGACGATCGATCATGTTTTCGAGCGTGAATTCGTCGCGGACACGCCGCCGGGCCGCCTCGCCCAACGAACGGCGGAGATCGTCCTGTTCGTAAAGTTTCAGGATTTCCTTGACGAACAAACTGCGCCGCCGCCGGAAATCGTCGCCGCACTCGGGAACCAGGACACCGGTCGGTTGCCGGGGGGCGTCCGGCGAATCGTCCGAAGCGTCTCCATGCGATTCTTTCCAATCCGGCGTTTCAAGCGGGACGACCAGTTCGTCGTTTCCCGGGATGTCGGAAGCGATCACGGGAATTCCGCAGGCCATCGCTTCCAGGATTGCGTTCGACTGGCCTTCGTAGCCGCTGGGACACAGCAACAGGTCGAAATGAACCAGGAATCGCGCGACGTCGGAGCGGTGCCCGAGAAAATGAACGCAGTCGGACAGGGTTCGCATGTCGCGCAGCCGCAACAAAAGATCCCGTTCCGGACCGTCGCCGAGAATCAGGGCGTGAAAATTCATGCCCGTGAATTTCAGCGATTCGAAGACCCAGAGCATTTCCCCGATCCGTTTCTGCGGCCACAGTCGGGCGACGATTCCGATCAGGAACGGCTTTTCCGGCGGCACGAAATCACGAACGACGACCGGGATATACGGGTCGTCCGCGATTTCCGGCTTTTCCTCGAAACGGGGATCGATGCGAACATCGTCGCTTTTTTTTGCGGACCGCCCGCTCACCGGCATTTCCGGAAGAAGAACGGCATTGGGAATGACGGTGAATTGATCGGCCGGGATCCCGTGTTTTGTGTAAAAATCGACGACCCCGCGACTGTTGGTGAGAATCCCGTGGGTTTTTCGGGCAAGATACCGGTCGATCCGCAGATGGATTTCGCTTTTCCACGGGTCGACGCACCGTTCGTCGGCGACGATACGGGGGACCCGGCAGGCGAGGGCCGCCCGGCGACCGTAGGCGTTGGCGGCAAACAACCAGGTATGAACGATATCCGGCTGTAGTCGTCGGATGAGCCGCTTGAGTTTGAAATACGCGACCGGATCGATTTTCCACGATTTACCGATCACGGTGTACGGAATCCCGGCTTTTTCCAGTTCCGCGGCCAAAGGACCGGTCCGGGTCAGCACGGCGACATGGACGTCGAACTCCGCTTTCGGCAAATGCGATGCGAGCAGGACGCATTGTTTTTCCGCGCCGCTCCGGTCGAGTGTCGGAATGATCAAAAGCAATTTCGTTTTCATGGCGATTGTTTTTCCGTCGCGTACCGTTCGTGCAAGCCGGGCAAATCGATCTCCCGTGGCGTTCCCGTGTGGAAAAGCGGACGATAGCGAAGCGCGACGTCCCCCGAGCGGCATCGCTCTCCGATCCCCCTTACGCTTCCTTCCGTTGTCCGCGTTGTTCAGCGGTCAACGTTTTTCGGCATTCCCGCATGATCGCGTCGCCGACGGTGCGCCAAGTGAACCGTTCCCCGAGCAGTTCATAGCCGGCGGTCCCCATTTGCCGGGCCAAATCCGGATTTTCCAGCAGCCGGACAAGATGCCCGGCCAACATTTCGGCATTTCCCGGTTCGATCGTATAACCGGTCCGCCCGTCAAGAATCATCTCCGGCATCGCGTCGAGCGTCGTCCCGATACAGGGCAGTTTACAGGCCATTGCTTCGAGAAACACCTGCCCCAACGGTTCGAACAGCGATGGCATCGCGAAGACCGCATGACGATAATACAACTCGCGGACCGCATTCCGGTCGGCGATCCGGCCGAGATAATCGACATGATCGCCGGAGACCGGCTGCGTGGGACCGACGACGGTCAGCCGGGCTCCGGGAATTTTTTCGCGCACCCGTTGAAAAGCGGCCAGGAGCGTGTCGAGTCCTTTTCCCTTGAATCCCTTGCCGACGAACAAGATGCGGCGACCGTCATAATCGGGAAACCGGCATCCTTCCGGTCCGCTATTCTCCGGTCCACCGTTCTCGGGTCCACCATACGGCGGGCTGACCCCCGCGCCGACGGTCACGACATGATCCGGGGCGATGCCGTAATCGTCGAGGATCGAACGCCGCGCATTCTCCGTGGTCGTCAGCACGATCGCGGCCTCTTCGTACAACCGGCGTTCCGCGGCGAGCCAGAAATCGAGCCATCGCTTGTTCCCGACCTTCCATTCGGCCCCGCGGCGGTTGGCGAGGACCGTCGTATAATCGACCTGCAACACGAGCGGGAGCGACGTCCCTTGTCGGGGAATCGGGTTCCACAGCGACCCGACCTGATAAATCAGGTCATGCCGGCCCTGTAGCCGCCCGACCGCGGCGGCCGCCATGCCCGATTTGATACGAAATCCCTCGGGCGAAAGAAAATACAGTCGGTCGCGCCGCAGTCCCCAAGTCCGTTTGACCGGATGGACGGCGGCAACGGTACAGAGCACTTTGAAGGCGGGCGATTCGATTGAAACGGCCTCAAGCTCCGCTCCCTGTGCTCGCAGCGCACCGAAAAAAGACGTTTCAAACCCGGAAAACACCCCCTTTGGGGAAAGGCCGATGATGCGCATGATGTCCGTATTTTGGAAGCCGTTGATCGAGTTCCCTTATCGATTTCCGATATCGATTTCCATATCGCTAATCGCATCGATCAGGAGCCGGGTCGTTGGACGAGGATCGGGTAGCCGAGAAGATTTTTCCTGGAGCTGATTTCGCCGCCGCCCGCGTCGGCCTTGCCGATGTTCTCGTGAACGCCGAGCAAGGCATCGACCGAATCGGCATGATGGACGAGGATCGCTTCGATCGACATCGGCGGTTTCGGGGCGCCCCAGTCGGCGAAACGTTGATGGGAAAGAACGATATGTTCCAAGTGCGTTCGCATGTCCGGTTCGAGTTCGACCGTTTTGCCGTAATCCCGCACGAAATCGCGGCCGAGTACGATGTGTCCGATCAGCGAACCTTCCGTGGTGTGGTACGCGCCGACTTCGTCGCACCGCATTTCCCGGATTTTGCCGATATCGTGCAGGATCGCGCCGGCGACGGCGAGCGGCCGGGAGAGCAGTCCCTTTTTTTTCGGGTACGTCGTTTCATAGTGGTCGCACAGGAGAACCACGATTTTCGTGACGGAAAGCGTGTGTTCCAGCAGGCCGCCGTGAAACGCATGATGGTTCCACCGCGCCGCCGCCGTTTCGAGCAGCGCCTTGCGGTTGTCCTTGAAAATCCGCGTGACCAGGTTGAGCAATTTTCCTTTGCCGATTTCCTTCGCGGCGACCGCGAGGATTTCCTCGTACATCGCCTCCGGGGGAAAAACGGAGGATATCCGGCATTCGTTCGGATCGAACCCGTCCTGCCGGTCGGCCTCCACGGCGAGGCGGATGCGGCGGATGTCGAGTTGCGGTCCGAAGGAACTGATCCGGTAGAGCGCCCGGAGTTTGTAAAACCGACCGACTTCCCAGTTGTCCCGGCAATCCTCGAAAATCGGCAGGTCGCTCCAGATCGGAAACCGGACTTCCCGGCGCGCGTCGCGAAACATCACCTTGAAATACGGTTTGCCGTCCCGTGTCTTGTGCGGTTCCTTTTCCGCGAGCAACACGAACACATCGGCTTCCTGCCCGTCTTCCAGCCCGGACAGGGCGACGATCGGCAACGGGGAGGAAGGCGATTTGGGCATGAACGATCGGCGGATTCGGGAAAACGAACGGAAAAATCGGACTTAGGAAAAGCGGACAGGGAAAAGCGCGACGCCTCCCAATCTACCACATCGCCGGGCACATGTCGAGGTCTCGCGACGAGTCCGGGGGGAATTGACAATCGGCGATAGCGGCCGAAAATAGGAGGGGTGCTTTTGACGGACGCCGGTTGAATTTTCCGTTTATACTGTAAACGGCCTGNNGGCCTGAAACTACGGCATGTTTTTCCCGCGAACAAGCGCCTGCCGCTCGAATGATTCACGCAAATACTTATATTAACAAAAGTTGAGGGCGTGCGAGTGCGGCAGGCAGACTTGACCCAATGTCCGTTTTCATCGCGTTTCCAGTATATTCCGCCTGGTTACGTTTCACGCCGCACTTTCGTCGATGTCACGTCGCCTTCCTTTTCATTACGCCAACAATCGATATTGCCATGATCCCGATTTCACGCATCGTTCACGCGCTCGAACCGTCTGCGACCTTGGCCATGGCCGCAAAGGCGAAAGAACTCAAGGGTTCCGGAAAGAAGGTTTACGACCTGAGCGTCGGTGAACCGGATTTCATTACCCCGCAGCATATTCGCGATGCGGCGGTCGTCGCGATGAATGCCGGACACACCAAATATACGCTCGCCAGCGGTATTCCGGAGCTCAAAAACGCCATCGCCGCCCGGTACAATGCCGATTACGGGGCCGATCACGGGGCCGATCACGGGGCCGTCGAATACGGAGCGGGCCACGTCGTTGTCGCCAACGGGGCCAAACACGCCCTGCATAACGCTTTTTTCGCGACGCTTGATCCCGGCGACGAAGTGATTATTCCGGCTCCGTATTGGGTCAGCTATGCCGAATTGGTCAAACTGTCCGGCGCGGTTCCCGTGATCGTTCCGACCGAGGAAAACACCGGTTTCAAGATGACGGCGGCGCAATTCAGGGCGGCAATCACCCCGAAAACGAAAATGCTGCTCCTCTGTTCGCCGTCGAATCCGACGGGCACGATGTATTCCGGCGAGGAACTCGGGGCGCTGGCGGATATCGTCCTCGAAAAAGACCTGTTCGTCGTCGCCGACGAGATTTACGGCAAGCTGGTGTATCCCGGAAACACCTTCGTCAGTTTTCCGACGCTACGTCCCGGTCTCATGGATCGAACGATCGTTATTAACGGCGTCAGCAAGACTTACGCGATGACCGGTTGGCGGATCGGCTGGACCCTTGCACCGCTCCACCTGTCGAAAAAAATGGGGGAACTCCAAAGCCAGGAAACCTCGAATCCGTGTAGTATCAGCCAATATGCCGCGTTGACGGCCCTGACGGGCGACCAGGGGTGCGTTTCCGAAATGCTTGCCGAATTTACCCGGCGCAGGGACTTTGTCTCCGAACGGATCAAGAGCATCGACGGCCTGAGTTGCCCGGAAATGGCCGGTGCGTTTTACGCCTTTTTCAACGTCCGAAAGTATCTCGGCCGCAAACTCGGCGGCGTCCAAATCGATACGTCCGAACAATTCTGCCTGGAATTGTTGACGCGGAAATGCGTTGCCACCGTCATGGGCTCTTCCTTCGGCTGCGAAGGATACGTCCGGGCTTCTTTTGCGACCGACATGGACACGCTTAAAGAGGCGTTCGATAAAATCGAGGAATTTTTGAAAAGTTGAGCGTTACTCTTGTTACCGGCGGAGCCGGTTTTCTCGGTTTGTACATCGTGGAACGACTCGTTGCCCGGGGTGACCGGGTCCGGGTCTTCTGTCGGGGTGCGTACCCGGAACTCCGGAAATCGGGCGTCGAAGTTTTCCAGGGCGACCTGAAAGATCGCGGGGCCGTCATGGCGGCCTGCGAGGGTGTCGAAACGATTTTTCACACGGCGGCCGTTCCCGGGATCTCGGTTTTCTGGAAACCGTATTACGAGACGAATACGCTCGGAACGCGTTACGTACTCGATGGTTGTCGAAAATACGGCGTCCGTAAACTGATCTACACCTCCAGCCCGAGTGTCGTTTTCGATCTTCCGGCACAGGAAAACGTCGACGAATCGGCTCCCTACCCGAAGCGCTGGTTGACGCATTACCCCCGTTCGAAAGCGTTGGCCGAACAGATGGTTCTCGCCGCCGACGGGGAAAAATGGGAAGACGGGACCGTGTTTTCGACATGTTCGCTTCGCCCCCACCTGCTTTGGGGACCTCGGGACCGCCATATCATTCCCCGTTTGTTGAGCCGGGCAAGGGCGGGCAAGTTGTTCCGCGTAGGCGACGGAACCGGATTGACGGACGTGATTTACGTTGAAAATGCGGCGGATGCCCACCTCCAGGCGGCGGATGCCCTGCGTCCGGGAAGTCCGCTTGGCGGCCGGGCGTATTTTCTTTCGCAGGGCCGGCCCGTCAATACGTGGCAATGGATCGACGAATTGCTTGCCCTCGCGCAATTGCCGCCGGTCAAACGGTCCATTTCCTACCCGCTGGCCTACGGGATCGGAACTGTCTTGGAATGGTGGTACTGGCTCTTTCGTATGGAGGGCGAACCTGTGATGACCCGTTTTTTGGCCTCTCAGCTTGCCCGGTCGCACTATTTTGACATTTCCGCCGCTAAAAGGGATTTCGGTTTTGAGCCTAAAATCTCAATCGAGGAAGGAATGCGCCGACTGGCCGAGGACATGCGGATGAAGTCGGAAGGCAGTGCCTGACAATTTGGGCCGACATTTCCGGCGTTTTGGGTGAAAATACGTTCGAAAAGGACGTCGGGAAAAAAATATCGAAAAATTTTCCGGATTACGCTAGCTTTTTCCTTCCCCATCATGGAAAATAGCTTTGCATACTGTAAACCGTTGAAATTTCCCGAAGCCGATTCTTAGGGAGCCTGCTTTTCTGAAAGGTAATGTAGGCGGATAGGGCGGAAAACTCAACCGGCTTCGGTATAAAAGTCGCCGTGCGGCTTTTCCGGTCTGCATAGCCTATACATACCACCATTCAGATTTGAAGGAGAATCGACATGAGAAAAGCATTCACGCTCATCGAGCTTCTGGTCGTGATCGCGATCATCGGCATGCTCGCTGGCCTGCTGCTTCCCGCCATTCAAAATGCCCGCGAAACGGGACGCCGCACCGTCTGCATCAACAACCAGCGAAACACTTCCACCGCGATCGAACTGTTTTCCGGCAACAAGGGTGGCGCCTACCCGGGCTTCCTTCAACAACTGCCCAGCAAGGAATACGCTTCCTGGCATATTGCCATCATGCCGTTTCTCGACCAACAAACCCTTTATCAGGAAATCTGCAAACAGGGGAATTCCGCAAGCGGTTATGTCGATTTTGCAAATGCTCCCGCATCAGATGTTCCCTCCTATAATCTGACCGGCTACAAGGAATTCCCGATGCCGATCTTCAAATGCCCGTCGGCGGCGCCGGCGGAGGCGAAGATCAATCACGTCGCCAACTGTGGCCCGATGAACATCAACAAAGGTATGGTGCAGACTAATGGCACGCCCGCCGGTACTTACGAGCCGGCCGCTCCCGGAACGACGCTGTTCGTGAACAAGGGGGGGGCAAACAAAAATACGTCGAGCTTTTCCTGTACGAAGGATATCGTCCTGGCCGGAAACGGGTTGTCCAATACGATCCTGATTTCGGAAAACTACAATGCGGGAAATTGGTACGATTACCAGGAATACCAAATCGGTTTTTGTTATTCTTTCGAAGGAGACGCCGACGATGTTCAAAGCGGCATGAACGCGAACGGCGAATCCACCGGTAATCTTTATACTCATCCGTGGGATGCCTACTGGGATTGTGCCGACAGTACCATCACCACGGGGACGATCAAAGCCGCAAAAATCAACGCCGGCCGTGACGACACCGGCGTGACCGGGGGTGGGATCGGCGATTACAAACTCGCCCGGCCGTCCTCGCTGCATATCGGCACGGTTATCATGGCCATGTGCGACGGCGCGGTGCGCCCCGTCAGCGATACGGCCGACCCGCGAACCGTGTTTGACATGATGAACCCGAACAGCCGTCGCGTGGTCAACCAGGACAAGCTGTAACTTATACCCAAAACGGTCGTTTTGTCGACAAGCATAAAAGCCGGAAAGAAGGCGGTCGAATTGATAATTGAATTGGCAATGGATAATTGACAATGGACAACGGGGGGATGCAAGCGGATTCTTTGTCGTGACGTTTGAATTGTGCATCTTCGTTATCAATTGTCCATTGTCCGTTCCGCCCCCTTTTTTTCGGCTTTTGCTTTGTTCCTTTGCAGACCGTTTGAAGTATGAACGTCTTCTATCTTACGGGACCGACGGGAGCCGGAAAAACGGCCCTCGGGATCGAATTCGCCCTCAAAATCGGCGCGGAAATTATTTCGATGGATTCCATGGCCGTCTACCGGGGCATGGAGATCGGGACGGCCGTACCGACCGCCGAGGAACGGGCTCGTGTCCCGCATCATCTCGTTGGTTTTCGCGATCCGGCGTGCGAATACTCCCTCGCCGATTATCTCCGTGACGCCCGGGCGGTCGCCGGGGAAGTCCTGGGCCGCGGCAAACGAGTGCTCTATGTCGGGGGAACGCCGCTCTACCTCAAGGCCCTGCTTCGCGGTTTATTTGAGGGACCGCCGGCGGACGCGGCGTTTCGCGAGGAAATGTTTCATCGGGCCGTCGAACAACCCCCCGGTTGGCTGCATGAACGGCTTTGCGAGGTCGATCGACGGACCGCCGACCGGTTGCACCCGAACGATACGCGACGCATCATTCGCGCACTGGAGGTTTATCGGACGACCGGGACTCCGATCAGCGTCTTGCAGCGACAGTTCGACCGCCCGGTTCCACGCGAAGATTGTCGTGTCTACGTCCTTGATCGGCCCCGGGAAATCCTGTATGATCGTATCAACGGTCGGGTCGGGGCGATGCTGGAAGCCGGATTGCTCGAAGAAGCCCGGGCGTTGTGGGAACGGTTGCGTGACATTCCGAATGCGACCGCCGCCCAAGCCGTCGGTTATCGTGAGTTGTTCGGGTATTTCGAGGCCCAAGAGACGCTGCTGAAAGCAACACCGCGGGAAACAACAGCGCGGGACGATGCGCCGCGCGAGGAAACGCTGTCCGAAACGCTCGAAGCGATTCGGAGACATTCGCGCCAATTCGCGAAACGGCAAGGAACGTGGTTTCGGTCCCTGAGTGAATGCCGTTTCGTTTCGCCGTCCGAATTGGAAACGGTGATTCGGGGTCCGTGGCGGGCGGTTGGTGGCAGTCCGCCTCGGATCGTCCGGCCGCGAGTACACGGCGGTCGCCTAAACGCTGAAGATCAGTAATGGAACGTTTGCCGTCGTTTTTGGTTTTGTCGTTGTTTTTGTTGTCGGCTGTGCTGCTCGTCGGGTGCGGGTCGGGAATCGCGACCGTCGACGATCGGGATTATCTGCGCCAGGGAGGCTCCTACAAGGAAGAAGTGCTTTTCGACGGCAGGCGGATCGGTCTGCACGAGATGGTTTTCACGGCAGGCGACACGGCGGGTGATATCCTGGAAATCACGCTGAAAAGCCGGGCCGACGATGCCGGGGGACCGAAACAGATTACCTCGACGCGCTCGGAATACGATCGCGAGGGAAACTTCATCCGGGCAGTCGGAACGATCTGGACCCGGGCAAGCGGTCTCACGACGGAATTCACGACGCCGGAAGGAACGCCGGAAGGCCCTGCGGCCGTGACCGTCTCGTTGCTCCGCAGGCCGCTTGAAGTCGGCGAGCGGCGGACCGTCGTTTTTTACGATCTGTTCCGGCAGACGACGGTCCAGATGGAAATGTCGGGCCGGGATCACGTCCGGGTCGGAAGCCGCCGGCTCCTCCGCGTCGACGCGAAACTGATCGCCGGACAGTATACCCAAACACTTCGGGCCTATTGCGACGCGCGGGGCCATACGATCCGTACCGATCTCGACGTCAGCGGGAAGACAATGACGATCCAACGAACGCCCTAGCAGGCCGATTTTCTGCCTGAAGATTTCTGTTCAGATTTTCATGTCATGCAAAACACACAAGCGATCGAAACGATTTTCAGTCAATCGAAGCCCGGAAACAGGGCCGTTGTCTTTCCCCGGTGCGACGTTCCCGAACGGCCGCTCGCGGAATTGATTCCGGCCGGTCAACTCGCCGGAAATCCGCCGCCGTTGCCGGAGTCGGCCGAAATCGACATCGTACGGCATTTTTCGAATCTCGCCCTGCGGAACATGTCGGTCGACACGCACTTCTATCCGCTCGGTTCCTGCACGATGAAATACAATCCGAAGCGAAACGAACGTTTCGCCTCCTCGCCGAAACTGCTCGCGCTCCATCCGGGCCAGCCGGCAAAAACGATGCAGGGACAATTGCGCATACTCCATGAACTCCAGGAAATGATTGCCGAAATCAGCGGGCTTCCCGGCGTTTCGCTCCAGCCGGCGGCCGGGGCGCACGGGGAATTGACGGCCCTGCTGGTCGCGGAGAAGTATTTGACACGGAAATACGGCCCCAAAAAGAAAACGACGGTGCTGATTCCCGACGGGGCGCACGGGACCAACCCGGCGAGTGCCGCGTTCGCCGGATTCAAGACGGTCGAAATCAAAAGCACGCCGGAAGGATTGGTCGATCTCGACGACCTGCGTGCCAGGCTCGGCGACGACACGGCGGTGTTCATGATAACGAATCCGAACACGCTCGGTTTGTTCGAGCCGAATATCAAAGCGATATGCGACGCGGTCCACGCCGTCGGCGGACTCGTCTACAACGACGGGGCGAACATGAACGCGATCTGCGGGATCGTCCGGCCGGGTGATTTCGGGGCCGACATGATGCACTACAACGTTCACAAGACCTTTTCGACGCCGCACGGAGCCGGGGGACCGGGAGCGGGACCGATCGCCGTCACCGAAGCGCTTGCCCCTTTTCTGCCGGGCCCGATCGTCGTCAAAACCGTTGTTTCTGAAAGCGATGCCACTGAAAACGATGCCACTGAAAACGGTGTCGATAAGAACGAGAGCAACGAAAACGGGGGAATGCGGACCGTATACCGGCTCGACGGCGACAGGCCGGAAAGCATCGGCCGGGTCCGCTCGTTTTTCGGGAGCGTCGCGATGTTGAATCGCACGTATTTTTACCTGCGCACCCTCGGGGGGGACGGGCTGCGGCGGATGACCGAACACGCGGTTCTCAATGCGAATTACCTGCTTTCATCGGTTCGCGATTTTCTCGATGTTCCCATGGGCGGCGGGCGATGCATGCACGAATTCGTCGCCAGTGCCGCCGCCTTGAAGACCGCGAAGGGGATCACGGCGATGGATGTCGCCAAACGGTTGCTCGATTACGGATTCCACGCGCCGACCGTTTATTTTCCGTTGATCGTCAAGGAGGCGCTGATGATCGAACCGACCGAAACCGAGAATCGCGCGACGCTCGACCGTTTTGCCGAGGTGCTGCGTTCGATCGTCGCGGAAGAGCCGGCCTTCCTGCACGACGCCCCGCATTCGACGCCGGTCAGCCGGCCCGACGAGGTTGCCGCGGCGCAGAAGCCGCGTTTGGTTGAACCATGAAGTCAAAATACTCCGGGAACGCCGTTCCCGGCTTGTGCCCGCTCGACCCGGTTCCGTAATATTCCGACCCGTTCGATTTCCACTTCGAGCGTTTGGCCCGGCTGGAGATAGGAGGGCGGGTTGCGCGAATCCCCCACACCGGCCGGGGTTCCCGTAAAAATCAAGTCGCCGGGTGTCAGCGTGCAGACCTGGGAAACATAGGCGATCAGTTTCGGGATCGGAAAGATAAACTGATTCGTGTTGGAATGCTGCATGACCCGTCCATTGAGCCGCAAGGTCAACTCCAGATTGCCGGGATCGCCGATTTCATCGGCCGTCACCAGATAGGGGCCCGTCGGCGCGAACGTATCGAAGGTTTTTCCCAAGAACCATTGGCCGGCCGGTTTTTCCTTTTGCCAATCCCTGGCGGAAACATCGTTTCCACAACAGTAGCCGGCGACATGCTCCAGCGCATTCTCCTCCGCGATGTCCCGGCCCTGTTTTCCGATGACGAGAACCAATTCCGCTTCATAATCCACCCGCCGGCTCACGCCCGGCAGTCGAATGATTCCGCCATGATGGAGCAGCGCGCCGGGCAGCTTATTGAAAATAACCGGCTCCGAAGGGATGGCCGCCCCGGTTTCCCGGGCATGATCGACGTAATTGAGACCGATACACAGGATTTTGGAAGGATCCGGAACCGGCGGAAGAAGTTGTACGGTATCGGGAGCAAAACCGAACCCGGTCGCTTGGATATGACTCAACTTGTCCGCGACACGCCGCCTCTCGGAAACACTCTGCCCCAGGGCGAGCAAAGAGCGCATCTCCGACGGCAAATCCGGGTCCGTATCCGCGATGTCGATAAACCGGTTTCTGCCTTCATTTTCCGCTAAAACGGCGATCCTGGCGCCTCGCGCATCCGCATAGGTAAGGAGTTTCATAATGATCTACTGGAAACGCGGTAAAATTGATGGTTTGGTGAAGGCTGCCGGTCGCGCTCACTTGCCATAAGATATTTGTAAACCGTAAACGGCACGAAATCGGTATTTTGCTTCGGCCCCCACGCCAACTCTCCCCCGCAGGCGGGAGGAACTTGGAAACGGACTTTCGTCAAAACGACCATTTTGACTCCCTTTACGGTATTGTTATCTCGCTCAAAAGCTGCCGGATGGTTTTTCCCTGATGTGGATGAACCATTTGAGGTACGATTTCCGCCGCCGGTTCTAAAACGAAACGGCGAAAACACATGCGGGGATGGGGAATGGTCAGTTGACGCGTGGAGACGCATGCGTTTCCAAAGAGCAGGATGTCCATGTCGATGGTCCGGGGGCCCCAGGGAATCGTTCGACGCCGTCCCAAGTCGTGTTCGATTTGAAGCACAACGTCAAGTAATTGTTCGGCCGTGAGATCCGTTCGCACCAACCCGACCGCGTTAAGGTATTTCGGCTGGTTGGGAGGGCCTCCCAAGGGATCGGTTTCCACGAAACGACTCAGTCGTTCGGGATGAACTCCGGGTACGTCGGATAAACGTTTCCACGCGATTGTCAGGGTTTCTTCCCGGTTTCCAAGATTCGCGCCCAGCCCGATCAAACATTCCGTACCGTGTGAACTTACCATGAGTCTATTGAAAACCGTTGCAAAACGTTTCCCCGGTCACTGCGCGACGCTTCGTGCCCGGGAAAGGGGTTAGCGCGATTCGGCGATCCAGTCCGTGTGGAAGGGTCCTTCGCCGGGCTTGTCGATCCGTTGATAGGTGTGCGCCCCGAAGTAATCCCGCTGGGCCTGCAACAGGTTGGCCGGCAGGTTCGCCGAGCGGTAGGAATCGTAATAGGACAGGGCCGTCGAAAACGCCGGGACCGGGATGCCGAGATCAATGGCCGTCTTGACGACGCTCCGCCACGAATATTGTGCTGACACGACGATATTTTTGAAATAGGGGTCGAGTAGCAGATTTTCCAGTTCCGGGTTCTTGTCGAACGCCTCCTTGATCCGTTCGAGGAACACGGCGCGGATAATGCAACCACCGCGCCAGAGCATCGCAATGTCGCCGAAATTTAGGGACCAACCGTATTCTTTGGCCGCAGCCATCATCTGCACATAACCTTGCGCGTAACTGCAAATTTTCGACGCAAAAAGAGCTTTCCGTACATCTTCTGCAAGTTTTTTGGCAACATCCCTATTCCCTTGTCGCGCACCCACAACCATTTTAAGCCGCAGAGAATTCACTTGGGACGTTGGGATTGCGGGTTGCGGAATTATTTCTGAAGCGCGGACCCGGACGTCTTTCATCGCCGAAACGCACCGGGCATAAACCGCCTCGGTGACGAGATTGCTCGGCGCCCCGAGGTCGAGGGCGAGCTGGCTCATCCACTTGCCGGTCCCTTTCGCCCCGGCCGTATCGAGAATCATATCGACCAGATCGTTGCCGCTTTCCTTGTCCTTGACCTTGAAAATGTCGCGGGTGATCTCGATCAGGTAGGAATCGAGTTCGCCCTTGTTCCACTCGGCAAAGGTTTCGTAAAGTTCTTCGTTCGTGTAGTCGAGCGCGTTTTTGAGCATCCAGTACGCCTCGCAGATAAGCTGCATGTCGCCGTATTCGATCCCGTTGTGGACCATCTTGACGTAATGTCCGGCGCCGCGCGGCCCGACCCAATCGGCGCAGGGGATGTCGGCTTTCGGGCCGACCTTTGCCGAAATCGCCTGAAAAATCTCCTTGACGAAGGGCCAGGCTTTTTCACTGCCGCCGGGCATCATGCTTGGCCCCTTCCGGGCTCCTTCCTCGCCGCCTGAAACGCCGGTCCCGACATACAGCAGTCCCTTTTCCTCGACGATTCTCGTCCGCCTTTCCGTATCCCGGAAGTGGGTGTTGCCGCCGTCGATGATGATGTCGCCCGGCTCCAGGAGCGTGAATAATTCTTCGATGACCGCGTCGATGGCCGCGGCTTTCGGGTAGAGAATCGGCTCCGGGGCGGGAACGGCATCCTTCGACTGGATCATCAGCATGACCTTCCGGGGCCGCTTCAACTGCGCAACCAGTTCCTTGAGCGAATGCGCGCCGGTCAATTTGTCTCCCTTCGACGCGCACTCGGGGCTTGCGAGAAAATCGTCGACCTTCGAAGTGGTCCGATTGAAGACGGCCACGTTGAATCCGTGGTCGACCATGTTGAGAACGAGGTTCTGGCCCATCACGGCGAGGCCCATCAAGCCGATATCGTATTGTTTTGTCATGGAATGTAGGGAATGGTCGGAGAAATTGAAAAGATGAACGGAAAAGATGAAGGTTATACTTCGAACGGCCTGAAAATGCTCCCGCGAACAATCGCCTGCCGCTCGAACGCAACGTGTAACCTGGTATTTTCCATTACGTTATGGCGAGTGATTGCGGCAAGCAGATTTGACCAAATGTCCGTTTTCATCGCGTTTCCGGTATGTACCGCAAACCATTGAAATTTCCCGAAACCGGCGATTCGGGAGCCCGTTTTCACGGAGGGTCAACGGGCGGTTAAGCGGAAAACGGGGCCGGCTTCGGTATCAACCGTCCCCGCGACGAACCGGCAAACCTTATTAGAATGCAGTACGTCAAGGCGGTCAATCGACCCCACTTTGTAAAAATCTCCGGCAATCAATCCCGAAGACAATCTTGGAGACAATCCCGTGGGTGATCCCGGTACGGCGGACACAACCTCGACACAACCTCGACACAATCCCGACCCAATCCCGACACGGCCGCATGGACGCCCCGCCGTGACCGGTTTCGGTCTACAAGTATTTTCCGTCGAGTTTTTCGATGATCTCCCGAACGGCTTCTTCGTGGTCCTTTCGGGCAATGAGTGTCGCATCGGCGGTCCGGACGACGATCAGGTCGTCGACGCCCAGCAGGGCGTAAAGATGGCCCGGCGTCCCGTCGCGGACGACGTTGCCGTGCGAATCGACGGCCAGAATCTCGACGCCGATCCCGATGTTCCCGGCTTCGTCTTTTTCTCCGGCATAGAGCCGTTCGAGTGAACACCATGTTCCCACGTCGTCCCATTCGAACGTCGTGTCGATCATGACGATCGACTCGGCGCGTTCCAGCACGGCATAGTCGATCGAGATATTTTTCATGGCCGGAAAATGTTCCTGGACGCTTTGCGGCGAACCGTCGGCGGCAATCGCGTCAAGTTCCGCGCCGATTGCCGGTTCGAACCGGCGGATCAGCTCCAGGATGGTACCGGCTTTCCAGACGAAAATCCCGCCGTTCCACCCGAATTGGCCGCTCGCGAGAAATTCCGTCGCCTTTTCCCCGGACGGCTTTTCATGGAACCGGACCACGGAATACGCCTTCGTCAACGATGCCCATCGCCGCGCCGCCGGACTCGTCAATGCGGCATCCCGTTGAACGTAGCCGTAGGACGTCGCGGGGAAAGTCGGTTTGATTCCCAAGGTAACCAGGCGATTCGGGTCTTCTTCGATCAAATCGACGGCGAAACGAAGCGTGTCGCAAAAAACGGTGTCCGGTTTGACGACATGGTCGGCCGGGAGAACGACCATCGTCGCCTCCGGGTCCTTGCGGAGAAGTTCCACGGCGGCCCAGCCGATGCAGGGAGCGGTGTTTCGCGCCGCCGGTTCGTACAGGATGTTTTCCACGGCAAGACCCGGCGCGGAACGGATGACAAGGTCCTTCATCGAACCGCCGGTCACGACGACGACACGCTCGCCCGGGATGAGTTCACCGACACGATCGATCGTCGCGGCGATCATGGTCCGTGTACCCTCGAACGCCAAAAACTGTTTCGGATGCGACCGGCGACTTTCCGGCCAAAGCCGGGTCCCGCTACCGCCCGCCATGATGACCGCGTGAAGCATGGGGAAGAATTCCCGTTGGTATACTGAAGGCGGTTGAAATTTCCCGAAGCCGATGCTTGGGAAGCCTGCCCGTCGAAACGACACTTCCGAAGGTAAGCAGGCGGATAGGACGGGTTGTGTTTACCAACGACTCAACCGGCTTCGGTATAAATGGTTTTGGTGAACGGTTTTGGTAAATGGTTTTGGTGAACGGGCCCGGCTGCGGTGGAAAGCTGCCCGGGATTTCACCACGGTGGCAGGGAAAATCGAGCAAGGAAAATCAGGCAGGGAAAACCGGATTGCTCCTGTTTTCCGTTTCGAACATTTCGGATAAAATAAGTTAAAATAAGTATTGTTCCAGAACATCCGACTTCAGGAACGCCAGTATAACGGCAGACCGAAGCGTTGTCAAATTTTACGGAATGCGTTCGAAGATGTCTATCCCGTCCCGATCGATCCCGACCCTGTCCCGCTACGTTTTTTTCGCCACGGCAATCGTTTGCCTGACGATGTCCGCCGCGCCGGCCGAGGAGCAGGCGAAGTGGTTGGCGGCAATCGACCGGGCGCTTCCGAGCGTGATCGCGATTTTCCCGGCCGAGGAAGAGGTCCGGGCCGGCGGGGGAAGCGGCGTCGTCATCTCGCCCGACGGGTATGCGCTCACCAACTTTCACGTCGTCCAACCGTGCGGCGTCGGCCTCAAATGCGGCATGAGCGACGGACGCCTGTATGACGCCGTTCTCGTCGGGCTCGATCCCGTCGGCGATATCGCGTTGATCAAACTGCTCGGCCGCGACGATTTTCCATGTTCCCCGCTCGGCGACAGCGACCGGGTCGAAGTCGGCGACCCGGCGCTCGTGATGGGCAACCCATTCCTGTTGGCGACCGACCTGAAAGCGTCGATTTCCCGAGGCATCATTTCCGGGACGCATCGTTACCAGTTCCCGGCCGGGACGTTCCTGGAGTACACAGATTGCCTGCAAACCGATGCCGCCGTCAATCCCGGCAACNNGGCAACAGCGGCGGCCCGCTTTTCGACGGAACCGGGACGCTGATCGGGATCAACGGACGCTGTTCCTTCGAAAAACGGGGTCGCATCAACGTCGGGATCGGCTACGCGGTTTCAAGCAACCAGATCCGGCATTTTCTCGGCGACCTCAAGTCGGGCCGCATCGTCGATCACGCTTCTCTCGGGGCGGTGGTTGCGACCGATCAAAGCGGCCGGGTCATGATCGACGACGTCCTGACGACCTCCGACGCCTATCGGCAGGGAATTCGCTGGGACGAGGAATTGATTCGATTTGCCGGTCGCACGATCAATTCGGCGAATACCTTCAAAAACGCGCTCGGCATTTATCCCGCCGGCTGGAGGCTTCCGGTTACGGTTCGCGGCAAGGATTCCCGGCGGCGCGACCTCCTTGTCCGCTTGACGGGTTTTCACGGGGAGGCCGAATTGTCGGAACNNCGGCAGGCGCTGGAGCCGCCGATCCCCCCGGAAAAACAGGGCGAACCAGGTGAACAGGGGGAGTCGGACAAACAACGCGGGGACGACTCGCATGAGGATGCGAACGACGATACGGAAACGCCGAAACAAAAGGTGCTCGAACGACCAGTGCCCGAGTTCGCGAAACCGTATTATGAGAAACAGCGGGGATTTGCGAATTACCATTTCAATCGTCTGGAACGCGACCGGGTGCTTGCCGCCTGGCGAGATTCCCGCCAGTTCTCACAGGCGGAGAAGACGGAAAATGCAGAGAAGGTTGGAACGTGGACATTGTCCGGCAACCTGACGGACCGACCGGAAACGTACTCCTTTACCATCGATGCGACCGGCGTCCGGTATCGGCTCCCGGTTGCCGAGGGAATGTGGCAGGCCGAAGCGATGATTGCCGGCAAAGGACGGCAACGGGAGGTGGGTGGGAGCCCGATTCCGCACTACCAGCAACCGCTCGGCAGCGGCGGGTTGTTTACGGTTCTCTGGCTGCTCCACCGGCTCGAACACAGTGAAACGCTCGACTTCGGGGAAATTGTTTACATCGGTACCGCGCCGCTCGGGGGCGATCAACGGACATTGTATGACGTCATCGGGCTTTATTGGGAGGGAAACACGCTCCGGTTTTATTTCGATCCGACGGGAGGCCGGGTGGTCTTGGTTGAACATTGGGCCGATTCCCTGGAACATCCGTCCGAACTCCGGTTTCATCAAAATCGTTTCGATGTCCATTGGGGGCCCCTCCTTTACGGATCGTTCGATGTTCACACGCCCGACATGCACGCGCCCGACATGCACGCGCCCGGCGGCGACGGCAAAGGCGATCCTGTTCCCGAAGAAAACGCGTACCGGGAACCGCCCGTTTCCCGGGAGCCTCCGATTCCGTTCGAAAAAATGGTCAAAGTCTACGGCAGCGGCGGGGGCGGCAGCGGATTGCACGGATACCAGAGCGGTTGCGTCGTTTCGCCGACCGGGCATGTGTTGACGATCCTCAGCGGCGCCCTGGAAGCGGACCCGTTGATCGTCGTCCTCGCCGACGGCCGGCGCTGTGAAGCCGTTCTGGTCGACGCCGATCCGGTCTTGGAAATCGCCCTCCTGAAAATCGAAGGGGACAATTTGCCGTTTTTCGATTTTCTGGCCGACCCGGTTCCCGTTTCTCGTGCCGGACCATCGACCGACACCTCCGCCGTCGCCGCCTTTCCCGGCGCGGAATTTGCACAGGATTCGTCGCAAGATTTTTCGCAACCGCTCCTTTCACGGCAGGATCGGGCGTTTCAGCAGGTCCGGCCCGGCGATCGGGTCCTGGCACTCTCCAACACCTTCAACATTGCGCAAGGTGCGGAAGAAGTCTCCGTCCAGCATGGAATCATTGCCGCGCGAACACGACTCCATGCAAGGCGCGGGGCGTTTGCGACACCGTACAAAGGAGCCGTTTATATCGTCGATTTCACCACGAATAATCCGGGTGCCGGCGGCGGCGTGCTCATTTCCCGGGAGACCGGCGCCTTGATCGGCCTGATCGGTAAAGAATTGAAAAACGTGGACAACAACACATGGCTCAACTATATCCTCCCGCGAACCGCCGTTGCCGAAACGTTGCCCAAAATGCTTGCCCGGAACCCCTCCGATGAAAAACGACCGCTCCTGACGGACCCGGAAGCGATTCGACCCGAGAAAGAAATCCTGCCCTCCGACACCGAAAAAATCCTGCGGCGCTGGGGGATTCTCCTGATAATCAATGTCGCGACCCGAACGCCGCCGTTCATCGATTCGGTCCGGCCCCAAAGCGAGGCGGAAAAACGCGGGCTCCGGCCGGACGATCTTATCGTCATGCTCGACGGCCGATTGACGCCTTCCCGCACCGCCTTCGAGCAACTCCTTCTTCAGGCGGTGGAAGAAAAAACGCCCCTCGTTCCCGTGACGGTTGAGCGGCACGGCGAGTTGATCGACGTCGCGCTGCCGCTCAGCCCGTGAGCCGTCCGGTGAGCCATTTGGCAAGTCATCCGGGAATACGGCTTCTGGATCGTAAGTGCTTCATTTGGTTTAGCGTTACGACATTTTCTTGCGTGGCGTTATGACGCTATGGCGAGACGCGCCTGATAGAATATGCCGGTTATTCCGATTATTCCGAATTGACCAGAAATACATGAAAGCGATCACAGGGAAGTCGATAAAGATCGAAGACGGAATGACCGCGGATGGTCCGCTTGTTTCGATCTCCCGATCAGAACGGAAGTGATCTCGATGCGTGTAACATCATATCTCCTTTTGTTGCTTTCCTTTGCGTGTGGACTTGGCGCTTCCTTCGCCGTCGCGGCGACGTTTTTCTGGGCCAAGCCCGTCAAGACGGTCGTCGTCCCGAAACAGACGGCGAAAATCCTGATCGCCAAGCATGATATCCCGGCCGGGTCGCGAATCGATGCTTCCGCCGTTCGGTATCATCCGGCGCCGATCGATGAAATTCCCGATCGGGTGGTCGTTCATTTCCGGAACCTCGCCGGCAAAAAAACGCTTTACGATATTCCCCGGGATTGCCCGATTTGCGAAGAAATGCTTGCCGAGTTCCAGACGACGGACGGCAAATCTTCCGTTTTCGTTCCCCCGGGGTACCGGGTTGTCCCGATCCGGGTGGAAAAGGTGCACGGCAGCGCGAATGCGCTTCGGTTCATGCCCGGCGGTATGGCCGATATCGCCTTGGTTCCGCGCATTCCGAACGGCAACCTGGTCGAAAAAAAGAATGCCGTGCTTGGAATCACGGCGGCGGAACAAAGCAAAATCCTTTTTGAAAACGTCGTTATCCATGCGGTTCAATCGACGAAGATCGCCGACGGCGAAAATCCGGCGAAAACGCAATTCGAAGAAGTATCGGTATTGCTGACCACCCCCCAGTGGGAATCGCTCGTGACTTCCAGCCGTGAAGGAAATTTGAGGCTGATTTCGAGCGCGACGCCGGAAAATACAGTGCTGTCGAAGAATACGGTGTTGTCAAAGAATACGGTAACGACAGAGAGGAGGCCGACGGAGAAGATGCCGCTGGAGCAGGCGCCGGCGGAGAAGGCGTATGCGGAACGAAAAAGCGACGCCGATCCGGAGGCGAATATCGAAAAGACGCCCGATCCCTTGGACGTTCTGAATGCGGAAAAAGGATCGCTGTCGGTTGTTCCCGCGCCGGTTGTTCCCGCGCCTGTCGTGAAACCGGAGCCCGTGATTCGTGAAACGCCCTCCCTTGCCGTCGGTGAATTGCCGAGCCCGACCGTTACCGCCGTCCCGGGAATTCAAGCGGCGGACGGCGAACCGAAGATCGCTTTGGAAACCGCGATGGGTACCACGTTGGAAACCCTGTCCGGCCCGCTTGATTTCGCAAACACGCCGCATTCCCGCGCCGCCGTGGAATCCGTAAACCAAGCGGATAAAACAGCCCGGGAAAACGAATCCGAACGCGTTTCGGCGATGAATAGTTCGGAACGGCATTTCGCGGCTGAAAACCGGTCGGAACTTCCGGCAGTATCCCGGCAGGTCCGCTTTGCCGACGCAGCCGTCGATACGGGCGACATGGTTACGGATGTGGTTAGGGCGGGGCCGAATTCCGCCCCGGCGTTTACGCAGCCGGTCCAGGCAAAGCCGGCGTTCTCTTCCCGTGCGACGTTCGTCCAGCCGCGTCAGGGAATCGCGACCGCATTCGGAACAACGACCCGGACGACGGAGATTTCCCAAACCGTTCCATTCGAACAAGCATCCGGCGCGAGTCGTCAGGACCGGTCCGGGACATGTGAGCCGGAATCGCAGCCGACGATCATCAAGTCCGCCGTCGGCTCGATCGATGTCCTCCGCACGCCGCGCGGCAAGGAGTATTCCCCCTTTAACATGGGAGCGGTCCAAAACCGATAAAGACACGGACATTTTCAGGGAATTTCGACAAGAGAGCGGGAGGGGAAACAATCACAGGGGTGGGATTGTAACTCAACCGTTCTCTTGTTTTTCTTGCGTCGCCCGGTTTTATCGTGTATACTGGGACTGTTTCACAACTTCGACTGGCGGATGAACGCGGCTTACATCGTCACCTCCGCGCAGGCGGCATGGTTCCTACCCCCTGCTTACGGTTGCGCCGATTCCTACCCCCCTCGCCCGCTCGCGGGGGAGGGCAGGCTTCCCAAGAATCGGCTTCGGGAAATTTCAACCACCTTCAGTACAGAGAGCGGCTCAGATGGGCGAGGAAAATTTTCAATGACTCTCGGCGTGTTTTCGACCCTTAGGACGCAGTCGTTGTCCGTCGCATTCCTGTTTTCGGCGGTTTTCCTGTCGGGCATCCAGGGAGTCCGGGGACAATACCAGATGTTCGATACGACGAACGCCCCTCCAAACGGCGGAAATCTTCTCGACCACTTGGTCGATCCCGTCTCTCAACAGTCCAATCCGATGGACAAACTGGATAAGTCGATCGACGTCATGATGGGCAGATCGATCGACGCGTACAACCAATTGGCGACCCAGCAGGTGGTCGGCAAGTTTTCCGGTCCTCCCGTCGCCGGTGCCGGAACGCCCCTCAATACGGCCGTCGAGCTGGGCAGCTCACTGACCGGGCTGGAAGGGCCGCTTACCGTCGAAGAAGTCGTTTCCGATATCAACCGGTCGCTTGCCCCGATCGGTACGGACGTCGCAATGTATTCTCCGCGATTGTCGATCGATTTTCAGGATTTTCCCAGGGTCCACGACAGCGCCGTGAAACTCGACGCCAATCTGGACGCATTGACCCGGCATCTTGAAAACCGGCTTGCGCTCACGGGGCGTATCGAACTGGTGCGGGAGGATACGGAGATCGTCCTTCGGGGAACCGTGGATTCGTCGCGCCAATACCGTTTGACGGAGATGGTTGCCCGAACGACGCCGGGAGTGAATCGCCTCCGAAACGAGTTGACAATCGAGCCGCCTGTTCGTTCGACACCGGCCCGTTCGACGCCGGAATTGATCCCGTCCCGGAAATTGCCGAGACCGCGCCCGTCGTCGCCGCGTTGAACGGTGATGCGTCGAACAGTGATGCGTTGAACGGTGACGGTTGGGCCGTCCCGGAAGGAAACCGGGCTTCGGGATATTCCGGAACCGGATATTCGCGCCGGGCGATCATCGCCCCGTCTTCGCGGACATGGTCGTTCAAATGGTCGTGGAAACGGTCGTTCAAACGAATAGGCAAACGAGGATCGCCATCGGCGACGTGTGTTCCACGCCGTTCCGGAACCGGTTCTGCAATCGGCCCTGCAATCGAACCTGTAGTCGGATCGGGCACATCCCGGCCGAAGGAAAGCCGGGCAAGCTGTTGTTCCTCCACGGCGAACACCCGGGGCGCTCCCGATTCCGTCGCCCCGTTTTCCCGATAGGGGGAAGCCGGGTTGGAGGAACCCCCGATCATGCGTCGCGAAAAATTTTCCGGGACGTTGAAACGCGCAACCGTGCGGCGTGTAAGTTCCGATTGCCGGGATTCCGATTCTTCGAGGGCGCGTCGTAATCGCCGCACTTCCTTTTCCAGGGCTTCCGCATTCGAACCCGGCGGAATCTCCGGCGCGTTCGCTGAAATCATACCGCCGTCGCCACGGTCCTGAGCGCGGCCTCGAGCGATCATTTCCCGTTCCGCCGTTTCCCGGCCTGTTCCCTGCAACACCGTGACGACCGGTCGCGACAAAACCAATTGCCCCTTGACGGCGTCTTCGAACCGCGCCAGGATGCAAAGCGTTCGTTCCGGTCCGCCGACTGCGTCGAGGGGCAAATAGAAATCGTATCCGTGCCCGAGCGGCTCTTTTTTACTGTAATGGGTTTGCAGCGTTTCCGCCGGAACAACGTACTTTTTCAGCGGTTTGGCATGTTGCGGATCCTGCTCGTCGCCGTCGAAAAGGTAAACGATCATTCGCCCGTCGACCTTGACCGGCTCTTGCCCGCCTTCCTGGTAAAACACGATCCGGCCGCCGATGCCGCGGATCGGTTTTCCCCCGTTCGGATCAGTCTGCGCGTATGTGTTCCAAACATCGACCATTCGTGTCGGCGATTTCGGCGTGTTCTTCGTGAACGGATTCGACGGCGCCTGGAATTTCGGGATGGAATCGATCGTACATCCCGATAGCAGGAGCAGTGCCAACGGGAGCAGTACCGGCGGGAGCGGTGCCGGCGGGCGGAATGCCGGCGACACACAAATCATGCGCACAAGAACCATGCGCATAAGAACCATGCGCACAAAAAGCGTGCGTAAAAAAAACGTGCGCTTCACGGCTCGGTACGGGGTGTTCACATGTTTCCTTTCGGGACGGTGGGAGCAAGCGTCGGCGTCGGCAATGTGTTTTTCGGCAATGTGTTTGTCGGCCGTGTCGCCGGGTTCGGTGTCTCATAAAGCGTCGGTCCGCGCCGCTGGGGTATGGTCAGGACGGGCTGTTGCTCAAGCGGCAGGAGATCATCCTCCGAAACGGTTTCCGGGTAAAAAACGGGCAATCCGCCGTCGACGGGAACGTCCCCGGACAGGTCGTAGATCGCCGCGTCGCCGTGGAGGTCCGTGACATTCGACAGACACCAACTCATCCGGGCCGCCTCGACCTGCTTGATCCGCTGGGCTTCGCTGTTGCCGCGCACGATGCGCGGGGTGAGGACGACGAGCAACTCGGTCCGCCGCGTCCGGTCGAAATTGTATTGGAACAACTTGCCCAGCAGCGGAATGTCTCCGAGCAGGGGCACCTTGCGGTTGATGCATTGAATCTCCTTGGTGATGAGCCCGCCGAGCATGACCGTTTCGTTGTCGGCGGCGCTCACCATGGTCATCGTCTGCATCACGTTGATTTTTTGGGATTTGAGCGGCAGATTTCCGGCGTAGCCGATCGTGACGCCGTCGTCGGAACCGTCGAGGCTCGATTTGACGGCGACGACGTCGAGGACGACCCGGTTGTCGGCGCTGATGCGCGGCGTCACCATCAACAGGAGGCCGATTTTCGCGTTGGTGACCGAGGAGCGCGTGTTGCCCGAATTGGTGATTTCCGTATCGCCCGCGCGCGGCACGTCCTGGCCGGCGTGGATGAAGGCGGCCTGGTTGTCGAGCGCCATGATTTGCGGACGGCTCAGGATTTCCAGGCGGCGCGACTCCTGCATTGCCCGGAGCATGATGCTGACGGCGTCGCTGCTCGCGGAAAAGACGATTCCGCCGAATCCGGCTTCGGCATTCGTTCTCCCGGTCGCGAAGTTGGTCAGCAGTTGCGATCCGACCGTGCCTGCCCCCGCGAGGGCGGCGCCGCTCAGGCTGTTTCCGAGCGAATTGGACGGATTCCCCCACGCGAAACCGGGGTTTCCGGCCGCGTTGGCGGGAATCGTTTCGACGACCGTGACCGTTCCGTCCGCGTTGGTCGTCGTCGTTTTCGTCGTCGCGTTTTCAATGTTGCTGAACGTGTTCCGATCGAACAACAGGGAATCCTGGATGCCGAATTCCGCGCCGAGTTCCTTGGTGTTGCCCAGCGCGACTTCGGCGATGAGGACCTGGATCACGACCTGCGCGGGTTGCCGGTCGAGTTCCTCGATCACCTGGATGATTTCATCGTAATACCGGGGGGTGGCGCTGACGATCAGCGAATTCTGGATCGGCTCCGGGATGACGACGACTTCGCTTTCGAGTTGTTCGTAAGCGCTGATCGCCCCGGTGGATTCCTGTTGGATGATCCGCTTGGCCTTGAGATATTCGTTGACGGCCTCGGCGAGCCGGGCCGCCTGCGAACTTTTCAATTGGTAGACGGAAACTTTCCGGGCCTGTTCCTCTTCCCGGTCGAGCGAAAGGAGGAGGCCCTCGATGATTTCCAGGTCGCCGATCGCGCCTGCGGCGATGATGCTGTTCGTTCGCCGGTCGATCGCGAAACGGACCGGGACGAGCGTGTCTTCCTCTTTGGCCGCGGGAAGCATGGGGCCGACCTGTCCGGCCAACTGCGTCGGGATGAGCGATTGAAGCGTCCGGACCATCGATTCCGCGTCGCCGTAAAGGATGCGATAAACCTTGATTTCAGCGGTCGCGTTCGGGACGTCGAGCATTTCGACCAGGTGTTCCATCAGCTCCATGCAGTGTTCCGGCGCGGTCACGATAATCGTGTTGTTCCGTACGTCCCGGGAGACGCGGACATCGGACATGATTCCCGAGCGGATCATCCGTCGGCCGTGTTCGTCGGCGACCAACATTTCGAGCATCGGCAATTTCCCGCCCGAGGTTCCTTGAAGCCCCGGGGCGATCGCGTCGAGCAACACCTGGGCCAGATCGGTCGCCAACGTGTTTTTCAATTTGAAGGTCCGTACCTGCACGGAGGGACCCGCGTGGGAAACATCGAGTTCTTTGACGATGCGATTGATTTCCGCGAAATCGTTGGGCCCGGCCTGGACGATCAAGGTGTTGCTCCGTTGGTCGACGAGGACGTTGACGCGCGGGGCGAAACCGCTCCCCATCGCTGCGACCGGCGGAAACGTTTGCCGGATCGTCTGGAGGACCTGCGACGCCGGAGCGTGTTTGAGCTTGATCGTTTTCAGCGTGTTGTTCGCCTCGGCGACCGGTCGGTCGAGCGTTTCGAACAGGTCTTTCATCGTATCGAACGCTTTCCCCCAGCCTATCAGGAGAATCGCGTTCGGGTTGACGAGCGGAACGATTTCGACCGCTCCCTGTTTGGTCCGAAAGACCGGGGCGAGCACGGAGGCGATCACCCAGCGGAGCGAAACGCAATCGACGTGCTTGAGGTAATAAATTTCGATTTTCGGTTCCGCGATTTTGCTCAATTCCTCGATCCGGCGGATCATATCCTCGAATCGGGCGACTTCCGCGCCGGTCGCGTCGATCACGATCACGTCGAGATCGGGAATGACCTGGAACTGGAAATCGGGGACGACTTCCATTCCGCCCG
This sequence comes from Planctomycetaceae bacterium, assembly GCA_003509805.1. Taxonomy (GTDB): domain Bacteria; phylum Planctomycetota; class Planctomycetia; order Pirellulales; family Thermoguttaceae; genus UBA8133. The sequence continues at coordinate 625 of DOMV01000132.1, read as the reverse complement.
ACCGTTCGGCATCGGGATCGAAAAGAGGCCCATCCCTGAAAGTACCATCCCTGAAAGCACCGTCCCTGAAATCGCCGTCCTGCATCGTAAAAGCGACGGGCCGGATTCCGGGTTCGTTCGTGGTCGGCCCCCCGGTTTTCAATGGGTCTGTTTTCAATGGTTCTGTTTTCCGTGATTCCGTTCTTTGGGCTTCCGTTTTTCGTGCGATATTCGCTTCGAAAATGCGGCCGATCATCTCCGCGTCCGTGTTGCGCACCGTGATGAAACGTCGCGCACGCCCCTTGGGCGGTTCAGGCCGGTCGATCTCTCGAAGCAGCGTCACCAATTGGGCGGCGATCTCCCGGTCTCCCTGGATATCGACGGGAGCCGACGATTGAGCCGCCGATTGAGTCACTGGGTGAGCCGCATCGAACACGATCCGGGCCGTTCGACCGGTTTCCCTGGGATGAACGTAAAGATAGCCTCCTTTCTTTTCGGTCGGTTTCAACCGTTCCGCCAGCAGCCGGACCAGCGTTTGTTCCGCTTGGGCGAGTGAAACCGTTTTCGGGACAAACGCCTTCGGCGACCGGTCGGGCACATGCGCGGCGGCGTTGGCGGCGGCGTCGGCGGACGTCTTGGCGGAAAC
>DOMV01000143.1 GCA_003509805.1 Planctomycetaceae bacterium | reverse complement strand
CGAGGTTGAGCCGGTCGAACGGCGTTCTCCAAGGCCGGTTGAGGCCGATGTACATCGCGTTGGCCATCGTGTCCCCGGACAGGGAGGTCAACATAGCGTTGATATTCGCGATTTTGGTGGACCGGTTGCTCTCACGGATGTCGGTGCCGCCGTAGGCCCAGATCGATTGGATCAGTTCGCCCAACCCGTCCGGTACGGCGGTCCCGGAGCGGATGCCGTCCAGATTGTTACCGGCTTCCCGGGCGTTGTGGGAGTCAGCCACCCCCCCGATTCCGGTTACATCGGCGACGACGAGCAGGTTCTTGTAATCGCTTCCAACGTCTTCCCGCTTGCCGATCCCGTAGAAGAGCGAACCGGTCGTGTTGTCGGCCACCAGGTTGGTGTAATCGGATGCGGCGCTTCCCTGAATGAGCCCGACGGTGTGCTCACCGGCCTTCAGTTGCCAACTGGCTCCGTCCTTGATGTCGACCTTGAGGGCCACGGTCGAGGAATCGTCGTCCGCGTCGCCCCCACCGATAGTCACCGTGCCCTTGCGACCGTTCGTGCCTTGCACGTCGATCACGGACGGAGCGGCCCCGACGAGGTTGTCGATTGTGAAGGTCAACGTGTTGTCTTCCCCCCCCAACATGGTCCAGTCACCTTTGATATTCAGGTTACCCTGTTGGATTTTGACGGAACCGTTGAATGCGTTCGCTCCCGAGGCTCCGGTGAACGCCGTGGTGAACGTCCCGCTTCCCGCCTTAACGAAGGTGCCGGAACCCGCAGGGGTGGTCACGGAACTGACGAAGGTCCCGCCGTACGCGGCATCCCCGTTGGTGGTAATGGTGAACGTGTTGTCGGCGATGTCGAAGAACGTTCCCGCGTTACCGGTCAAGGATGTCGCGTAAACATCGGTGTTGGCGGCCAACGTCCCGGCTTGGACGTCGATGTTACCGTTGAACATGATCGCGTCGGAGAGATAAAATCCGAGCGATTGGACCGTCGAATCGCCTCCCGTCTTGACAATCGTGCCGTTGCCGTACACGATGCCGTGGAACTCACTCCTGTTGTTCGTGGAGTTCAGGGTCAAGGTGTTCGCCCCGATGTTGATCCGGGCCTTGTCGGCCGCCGAGGCCCCTTGAGCGGCGGTGAGGTTTTTGATGGTCTGGCTACCGCCACCCGCGGACATGTCGAAGTAAGTCCGGGCCTTCATCGTCAACCCGTTCGCGTTTTGGAGCACATTGGCTTTACCGGCAATCAGGGTTCCCTCGTCCAGGAACATTGTTCCGGTGAACGTGTTGGCGGAGGCCGGCGCGAGCGTCAGGGTCCCGGCGCCCCTCTTGTAGAGATCGGCGGGCTGTGTACCCCCGGAGCCGTACCCGGCGTTATGAATGGGACCGGAAAGGGTCAGCGCACTGCCTGCGTCGACCATGAGCGTATTGACGGCGATTCCTCCGGGAACGGTGGCGTTCGGGGCGAGTTCGATCGCGTTCGTCAGGGCAACGTTGTTTCCGTTGCCGACCCGAAGCGCGGCGTTGGTATTCGGACTGCTCCCGGTCGCATCGCCGAGGTGGATCGTTTTCCGGTTGACGTTGACCGCGTTGTCGATCATGAGCGTGCCGGAATCGATGTAGAACTCGCCGACGAGAGCCTCGCCGTTGCCTTTGAGGTGCAGCGTCGCGTCGGTGCCGGTCGCGTCGGTGGTCGTCAGGTGGAGATTACCGTTACCGGAGATGTTGCCAGTTGCCGTCGTGGTGTTCCCGTTGCTGATCAGGATCGTGCTGTTGGCGTTGTTGAGAACGATGTCCGGGCGAATCGTCGCATCTGCGGTCGTTCGGAACACCGGAATCTTCGAAGCGTCGTTGCTGACCCCGATGTGCAGCGCGGAGGTGTCGCCCAAGTGATCTCCGCTCGCGACCGAGAGGATACCGTCGTCGATTACCGTTCTACCGCGATAGCTGTTGTTTTCGTTCACGAGAAACAACGCGCCTTCGCCGTGTTTGACCAGATTGCCGGTCCCGGAAACGATCCCGGCCACGGCCAAGCTCCGGCCCATTCCCAAGCCGATCCCGTAGAGGGTCCCGTTGTCATCCGCATTGGTCAGGATCACGTTCCTGCTCAGCGTCCCGTTGTAATCGGCGACGTACATACCCTTCCCGATGACGAGGTCGTAGGAACCGGAATTCATGCCGATCCCTTCCGCGTCGCCGGCGACGACCGTACCGCCATCCACCTTGAAATCGCCCATGAACTGCGAATTTTTCACCGTCGCGGTGTCCCAGACGCCGTTGTCGAAGGCCCCCAAGTACATTGTCGCCCCGCCGGATTTCACGAACATTCCCTCCCCGGTCAGGTTCCCGAGATAGTGGAGCGAGTCGGCCCCGCGCCCCGTGTAATCAGTCGCTTCCGCGGTCGAGGCGATAAAGAACGTCCCGACGGAATTGAGTCCCGAGACTGTAATGTCGTTGAGGAAATCGGAGGTGTTCGCGAAGGTTTCGACGTCCTTGTACAAGGTCGCGTTCTTGCTGGACGAACCGGTGAAAATGATCCTGCCGGTCCCGAGATTGTTCTCCGTTTGGAAACGGAGAGTCCCTTCGTCGATGGTCCGGGTCCCGGTGTCGTTGCCGATGGTGACAAGGGTCGAGATGTAGAGGGTTCCCCCTCCCGCCTTGACCAGATCGAATCCCGTGTCGAATCCCCCGTCGATCGTCAGGTCGTAACCGTTGGTGTCGATCGTCCCGCCGGTTCCCTTGATTCCCATGAAACCGAGCGTGTCATCTTTGGACCCGCCGGTCAAGCGGAGCGTCCCACCGTTGAGGGTCAACTGGGTCCAGAAGAGGGAAGAGCCGTTCACCTCGACCAAACCGGTTCCGTAGATGTTTAATTTGGTACCCGCGTCCTCCGAGTAGATATTCAACCGACCGCCGGACTCGACATTGACCGTCCCGCCGACGATGTCGGTCATTCCGCCCGCGGCCGTTCTCGACCCGATGTTCAAGACCGCACCGCTCTTGATGTTGAGCGATCCTTCACCCTCATCCTCACCGGCGACGAGCCAAATCTCCCCGCCCGCGATCGTCGCGTCCCCGGAACCTCCGTAAAAGTTCGTGATTCCGCGAACGCTATCGAAGTGGTTGTTGATGCCCACCGTCCCACCGAAAAAGTTGGCCGTATCCGTTACGGTCGTGCGTTGGCCCAACTGGTCCAGCGAGTAGTTGTTCGTGCCGGATATCGGGGTGACCACCTGCTCGTTCCCCACCGTACCGGAGGTAACAACCGCCAGTGCCGGATTGTCGTATGCGGCCGACCATGCGGCAACCACGCCCAACAGGAACCCCCCGCATCGGGTCTGCCAATTCCGACGTGCTTTCTTCCCCTTGAGCTCGTTCGTGATTCCATTCATGGTTTTCATCTGATAAACAATCCTTTCTTTCACATCGTTCATTTTCTCGTCCCCGGCTCCATGCAAACCGTATTGGGAGAGGAAACACGAACGAACTTCCTTGTAATGCTCGGCAAGCAACGTCGGAACGCCCCTTTTGAACCCACGAAAAGCCGGTCTGGAATTCCCTGCCCGCATCGGCCGCCGGATTGCCGGTGTCGGGAACTCCCTACCCGATTCTCAACGCGCTCCCGCTCCGGGATGCCTGAAACATCGCCTTCGCTTTCGCGATTAACGTCTTTCCCGAAGTGGAACCAAGTCCAATTCGTATTTCGCTTCATCGGAGAAGTGCGCGCCGACTCTTGAAGTAATAACCCGTAACGGGAAAAAAAAGGGAACAATCCGCCCAAATACACCATGATACGTAAAAATGAGAAATATAGAAAATGTGGGCAATGGCTGTGAATTCTTGCTTGCTACTGCCCGCTCCCATCGCGCCGTCTTCAAGTTTGTCGGCCCATGCCAGCCGGAAGCGCAGTCGCCAAGTTGATTTTGGGGTGGGGATGGAACGCCAGGGACGGCCCCGCGAAGGGTGTGGTTCGTTTTTTGGCCTTCCAAACCGGGCGCTCCG
>DOMV01000400.1 GCA_003509805.1 Planctomycetaceae bacterium | reverse complement strand
CCGTCGCTCCTGAAAGAAAGTGTGTCTACAACGGGGGGATCGTTCCCCGCCATCAGGAAGACCGTTTTCGCCGGGAGAACCTATTTTTTGTTAAAATGGGGTACGTCGCACACGTTGGCGCCTGTCGCGTCCATTTTTCGAGTGCGGGATGGACCACGACACATTTTTTACGTCGCGACACGGCGCAAACAGGGCGAAGCGGTTTTCGGCGATAAACGCAGCGGAGCTTCCGAAGATGGAATGCGAGGCTTCGACAGCGCAAGCTGCGCAGTCGCAAGGTCGAAGCAAGGTGCAATAAACGATACTTTCTCCGCGAAAAAGACGCCCAAAGTGCAAAATATTGTACCAAGCCGCTGGAATGGATGCTTACCATTTTTTCGCCACGAACCCTTCCGGGGACGGCATGATCTCGACGGCTTTACCGGACTGGACGATGACATACAGACCGTTTTTCTGAGCGAATTGTACGACATTCGGTTCGACGACGGCTCCCGCGACTGCGCCGATGTACCGTCGCTTATCAACGTCGCCATGCTCGTCGATATAACGACGATATTTCTGCAACCGTTCAACATGTTCGTTGACATCCGCCGTCTTGAGCGCGGTCTTCACTTCGATAAGAATGGCAACATCGCCATCTTCCAACAGCAAATCGATTTCGCCGCTCGCGCTCGTACCGGCGATCCCAAAAACCTTATTCCGGGAGTAGGCGGAAACGGCATAACCCAACGCTCGGAATTGGGCGACGATGTCGCCTCCGATCATGTTTTCGACGATTTCACCGATACGCGAACCGAGAGCCGAAATTTTCCGATCCGTTTCCTGCATCCGGCGGTCGATTTCCTGCCTCCGGCGGTCCGTTTCCTGGACCATCCGATCCATCCGCTGGTCCGTTTCCTGAAAGGTTTCCCGCATCAGACGGTCCGTTTCCTGAAACCGCTGATCCGTTTGCCGGAACAGTTCGAGAACTCCTTCGTAGGTTAATGGCGTTTGCGGTTGGGACATGACTTCCCCTTTTTATTGAAATGCTCGCTGAATTTATTGGCTGACCGAACAAATTCCATTGTACATTGTTTCGCCTATTTTTCAAGAGAAAAAGAATTCGCCTCCGTCGTCCCTGCCCCCTTTATCGCTGCATTTATCGCCGAAAACCGCTTCGCCCTGTTTGCGCCGTGTCGCGACGTAAAAAATGTGTCGTGGTCCATCCCGCACTCGAAAAATGGACGCGACAGGCGCCAACGTGTGCGACGTACCCCATTTTAACAAAAAATAGGTTCTCCCGGCGAAAACGGTCTTCCTGATGGCGGGGAACGATGGGACGAAACGTCACAGACTTTCTTTCCTGCACCGTTTGAGGCCGTCCTCGGCAAGGTCGTCTCCTTGGGCGGCCAAGCCGACAGGACGCGACACGTTGGCACGTTTCGGCCTCAAAACGCCCCCCAAAAGAGGGGTGAGCCGCCCGGAAAACTTCTTGCCGCCAGACACCCCCTCACGCCCGGAAACGGGCCAATATTCTCTTAAAAGAGAGGTGTGAGGGGGGGTGGGGGTAATAAGACAAAAGGTTTTTATGTCCCGTAATTTCTAGGCTCAAACGCGAAAAGTTTTTGCTTTTTGGCCTCGGCAAAAAGCGCAAAAGGTTTGCTGTTTCAGGGGGTTGGAGGGCCGAATTCGTCAACCTTTTGCTCTTTTTGCCGAAACCGGCAGCAAAAGGTTTTGATCAGCCGGTACCTCTCAGCAGAGCCGAAAACCGCTGAACGGTCGGCCCTTGGTCGAGTAGGTTTCAAACTGCACGAGCCGCCGCCGGACCAATTCCGAGGCGACGGCGTCGAAATCCGTCGGCGAGAGGCCGAGTTTCCGCTTCAATTTCCATTCCGGCATCGGCTTTTCCGAGCCGCTGATTTTGTGCCACTTTCGCAACTCCTGTGTCGCTTTTTTGATTTTGGCGTCGAACTCCGTTTCCGACGAATACTCCGAAGCAAGAAAGAGCGATCTGCGAACCTGATGATCGTTGAACGCGACGGCCCAGCGGGTGTGCGGCAACAGAATGACCGGCTCCTTGTAGCGTTCGGAGCAGGCGGCGAGCAGGGCGAGTTTCGTCGCGTTCTCGGCGGCACGGCCCCAAACGGTCATTGCGATCCCGTCGCCGCGATCCTCGGCTTTGGCGTATTCGTCCTCGGTGAACAATCGATATTCGGCGATCTTTTCCTTCGCGGCTTCGTCGAACGGAACAACCAGCGGTGTCGGATTCAGACTGGCAAGATTCCCGCCGCCGGGATCGAATGCCTGCCACCATTTTGCCGCCTCGATCACCCGCTGGCGCTCGACGATAAGGTCCGGCGGCTGCGAGTCTTGTCCTTTGGGCCGCTTCCCAGCGTCGAGAACGATCATCCGGGCGAAAAAACCGCCTTCGAGCATCTGGTTCGTGAGCGAGGCATAATAATTCTTCGGCGTCGCGGTTCCGAACAAGGTCAAATGCGGTTGATTGATCTGTTCGATTTTCTTAATATCGGCCTTGCGACGGCGGTCGTAAAAGGTATTCGCCGAGGTGTACAGCGTGAGGAGCGTACTGACGATCATGTCGCCGGTACCATCCTTCCCCTTTTTGATGCTGTTCAAAATGGCGTCGAATTCGTCACACAAAAACAATAGATTCGGATTCAGAAGCAGCGAATCCTCAATCGCCTGACCCGATGAAAACTTGTCGCCGACGCCGAAACTCGCTCCGATTTCGCGGGCGACCGCTTTGATTACCTTGCGGGCGTAATCCTTGCCGGAGGAGGCGTTGGCCAAGGCGAGCAGATAGAGATTCGTTCTCAAATCACCGGGCTCGCGAACCTTCCGACCGCAGAGAAACGACTGCAACGCCAAGGCTCCGCCGAAGGCCATCGCGGGAATCGGGTAGGACGCGTTTTCAAGACAATAATCCATCACCTCACCGACGAAACCGGGAACACGCAAGAGTTCGACCGGGATCGGCGGCACTTCATCCAGTTTTTCCTCGACCTCGTCCGTATCGTCCGGCTCCTCATTTTCCAGGATGCGAATCGTTGGTCCAACCATGAATTCCGACAGATCGACGTCGTCGTATTTTACGATCTTGTTTTCATCGATCTTAAATCCCCGCGATTCCTTGTGCGGAAACGTCATCGCCTCGTTCATTTTGTACGTCAATCGATACTGCGGCCAAGGCGGGAGACAGCGTGCGTTGTACTCTTGGAACAGCGGCATCCCTTCCGCTTCGTCGAGCGCGAAATCCCAAAAGATGACGCAGGCCGCCTTGAAAAGTTGGTTGTCGCCAAATTTTCCCGCGATACACGGCGGCACTTTATCGACGTAAAGTCGACATCGGTCCACGATGGACATCCCCGTCGGCGAACGCGGCAGAATCAAGGGCGGAGCCTTTGGAACAAGGACTTCCGGCGTCCGATGCTGCAAAACGTATTTGATCCATGTCTCCGGCAAAGCGGGCAATTCCGTTACGGGACAGAGTTCGACCTTCCAGGCGTAAGGTTTTTTCGTTTCGGGATGAATCGACGGCGGCACGACAATGTACTGGCTGCCGACCTGAATGTCGATCCCGGTCTTTTTTTCATCCCAAACGAGCCCGTTCGAGCCTTTGATGTCGGCGTCGGGCCGCTGGAAAAGAAAATGAAAGCCGCCGTTGCCCGACTTTGAGATCGGCCCGGTCGTCAAAGGGCCGACTCGATCCGCGATCCGGGCAAAATCTTCGTTCCCCTTTTTACCATTTTTGTTGTCGACGTCGATGACGAGCAGATTGTCGCATTTCAGACCGATATTGCAGTCGGGAAATCTCGTCCACCAATCACGCACGATATTCGGATCGCCGCTCGCCGAATTGCATCCATTGGGAGCCGTCTCTTTCCAAAACGGTTCCTTGCTTCGCACTTGGCATTGGAAAACATGGTATCCGAGCGACACGAGCCGCAAGGCTTCTTCGAGGTAGATCGACATAATCGTCCTTTAGAAAGATCGGCAACGCATCCGGCGACCGAACAGGAGGAACAGCAAGGCGAGTCCGGTAATGAAAAGAATCGCGACCGGCGGCTCCGGAGTCACGACGACGGGCGGCTTCGGCGGGTCGTCCGACATGACACGCATCGACATCGGTTGCACGACGACATTTTCCGTTGCGGAAACATCC
>DOMV01000449.1:8580-21013 GCA_003509805.1 Planctomycetaceae bacterium | reverse complement strand
TCGTTTCGGTGGGCAGGCTTCCCAAGAATCGGCTTCGGGAAATTTCAACCGCCTTCGGTATATCTTCGATTTTTCTCTCGCACGGAAATCATAACCCGCATGAGATAATTGGTGTCATCGGAAATGCAAACCTCGTTTAGGGGGTATTCCTCATAGGTGTTTCCTCCTATCTCGAATCCGTTTTTGTCGATGAAATCGATCATTCGACGGTACAATTCATCACTCTGGCCATACCTGCCGCGCGTATAGCCGATGGCGTAAAACGCCGCAGGTCTCTGATCTGGTCCTTCGGGATTGTAAAAATAATAACGATCCGGCCAAACCCAGTCTCCACGTCGGATCCGTTCTTCGGAAAAGACGGCCCAGACAGGATAGTTCAAATCCATATCCGGCCATTTCTTGCTGATCGCATCATAAAAGTCGACTAAAGCATTATAGGCATCCCTGTCACAATTGTAATCATTCGGTTCGCCGAGAACGATTGCTTCCGCAGGCAGGAATTGGATCGTAATTGCCTCCTCTTTCACGTTTTCAACCGAATGGATGGCCTTTTGAAGTGTCAATAGCAGTTTCTGCGCACGAGACCACTCCTCAATTTTCATATTGATTCGATCAATCTGTTGCGTTAACTCTTTATCCATGAATTCAGGAGTCCGTCTATCCCTCAAAGTTTTGATTTCGGACAGGGACATCCCCAATGCCTGCAATGTACGGATCACATTCACAACCGCCAACTGTCCACTGGAGTAATAGCGATAGTTATTATTCGCACCACGCACTAAAGGGGAGAGCAAACCGATCGCATCATAATGGTGCAGTGTATTCTTGGTTGTTCGGGTCATTTTTGCAAAGTCACTCACTGTAAAAAGAGCGTTGTCCGCCATCTATACCGTCCTTTCAGGAGATATCAGGAAACCGGTCGAGGCCAGGAAACACCGTATCGGAACGTTTTTTCCTTGAGTTCGACAAGATCCGATGAATGAAACCGCCAATCGTCGCCACGTCTGATTTATATAACATATACGTAAATGGAGGAAATGCAAGCATCACGCTCTTGTAATAGGAGTGTTTTTGTTGTTTTTGACAGGTATTTGTGTGAACAAAGGGACAATTTTATCGCAAATTGCAGAAATGTCGCAATAAATAACTAATTATTTTTAAAAATACCTCTTGACTATCGTGTAACAATACTGTTTATAATTCCACGAGTTCAGGCAAGAACAGGTGGTTTTTGCGTCGAACATGCCAAAATCTTATTCACATCGTAACACTTTAGAGGAGACATGTTATGAAAAACCCACTAAATGGCAAACTGGAAAAGGTGGACAATTTACGAGGCTTTACTCTCGTAGAGCTTCTGGTCGTCATTGCAATCATTGGCGTCTTGGTCGCGCTTTTGTTGCCGGCGGTTCAAGCGGCACGTGAGGCAGGCAGGCGGATGCAATGTTCGAATCACTTGAAGCAGATCGGCTTGGCCGTGCACAACTTTCACGACACTCAAAACGGACTACCGCCGTCGCATATCGGTCCTTGGACGCGAGCAACGTTTTGGTTCGTCATTTTGCCTTTTGTTGAACAACAAGCGGCCTATGACCAACTGGCGTCGAAACCGAACGGGTTGGGAACGAATCTTGAACCCAATTACGAAGTTTCGTCACTCGGCGCTGACGGATCAATCAAAAACAACATGCCCGGCAATACGACGGAGGAAAAAATCGAGTTTTTACGATCCTTGGCCAGGATTCCGATTTATTATTGCCCGACACGGAGAAGCGCCAACGGCGAATTGGCATCGGTCGCCCGTGGAGAAGGAAGCGCCGTTCCAGGCGGTAATTCCTGCAATACGACGGTCATTCCCAATCGTTGGGCCTTCGGACCGCCTTCCGATTACGCAATCGTGATTATCGGGACCATCAATGGCAACAATAATTGGTGGGATTCGCTTGACAGAACGATTAATTGCGGCAACGAAACCGACCTGAACAGATATCTTCCCAACGAATTCAGTCCTTTTCGTGCGGCGGCGCACGCGAATCCGTGGGTCAGTATCGATGAGAATTTGAAAAACTGGTCACCGCGGGATGATATCTCACGTTGGGCCGATGGAACATCCAATCAAATCATCGCCGGCGAAAAATACATGTATTTCGACGAGTTGTACAACTCCCGGTTTGATTCGACATGGCTGTGGGGCAATACGCAAACGTGGGCGGGTACTGCAAGGGGATTCTATCAACCATGGTTTCCCCTGGCTCGTTCCGGCGTAAAAGAATGTTACGCCGAATCGAATAATGCGCACAAGCGTTTTGGAAGCTGGCATCCGGGAATCTGCAATTTTATTTTGGGAGACGGTTCGGTAAAAAGCGTTTCCTGTACCGTTTCCACGGAAAAAGTTCTCGAACCGCTTGCCAAAGTCGATGACGGCGTTTCCGTTTCGTTGCCGTAGGAATGGCGTCGTGCCGTTTGGAATACCTGATTGTTCTTATAACCGAAGCCGGCCCCGTTTTCCGGTCAAACCGCCTGTTTACCTTCGGCAGTGTCGTTTCNNGGCTTCGGGAAATTTCAATGGCTTTCAGTATAATACGGAGTATTTATCGATGAAAAAATTACATTGTTTCATACTTTTCTTCAGCCTGACGGCTTTCCTGGGGTGTGGTGGGAAATATCCTCTGACGGGAAAAGTGACTTTTTCCGATGACGGTTCGCCCATTCCCGAGTGTATCGTTTTTTTTGTCAAGGATACGTTTCTCGCCCAGGGAAACGTCATCAAAGCCGATGGAACCTATCTTGTCGGCTCCACGGGTTTGAAAGACGGTCTTCCACCGGGAGAGTATCAGGTTTACATTGCCGGCGCGCAAAATGTCACAACGACGCCGCAGGGGGAAAATATCTATACTTCACAAATCGACGACAAATATCGATCGGTGGAAACATCCGGCCTGGCTTTCACGGTCGATGGCAAAAAAAGACGGTTTGACATACAACTCGATCGTGCTCCCCAAACGGGCAAATGACATTTGTCGGAATACGTCATCGACGTTTTTCGGACACGTGGAATGATCAAACCGATGGGACGATACAATGGTATTGTCCCAATTCCGGGAACCAGTGCGGCAGGAATGTCGGTTCCCGGTATGCATTCCGAGATTCCTTATACCGAAGCCGGTTGAGTTTTCCGGTTGAACCGCCTGTTTACTCTCCGAGAAAACAGGCTCCTAAATCGTCGGCTTCGGGACATTTCAAAGGTTTTCAGTACATCATGCCGTTTACGGTTTACGGCTTAATATCCTTCCGTTTTCTGTTTCGCGCGATACTTGAAGTTTTCGAATCGCATGTCCTGGCAATCCTCGATGATATCGCGCACCTTTCCGGTCGGGCAACGGCCGTCGGCCCGGAGAATGATCGTGACATCTTTAAGACGGACCTTCATCACCTTGAAGAACGCGACTTCTTTGGTCAACTGCGCCTTGAAATCATCCCGGCCGTACTCGTGCCCGCCGAAAATGACATTTCCGTTTTCAAGTATCTGGAGGACGAGCGGTTCGACGGGAGGGGAATCCGGCGGTTTCGCCAATTCGCTCAACGGCAACTTGACCCGTTCGTTCTGATCCGCCTCCGTAAAGTTGATCAGCACCATGAAGAAGGCGATCAGGAGAAAGGAGATATCGATCATCGGAGTCATATCCAGACTCCGCGTTTCGGCTTCGGGTTTGAGTTTCATAACACGATCGTGAGCGGGTGAATGGGAAACGGAAAAGCGAAAAACGTCACTCGCTTTTTTCCGTTTTGAAGCGGCTCATCAGGTTTTCGGTCAGGAAGGAAATTTCGAGGACCATGCGTGCCATCATGTTCTTCAGGATATCATAACACATGATGCAGGGGATCGCGATGAAGAGGCCGAATTCCGTGGTCACGAGCGCCGTCGAAATCCCCTCGGCCAGCTTACTGGCCTGCGGCGCGGTCTGGGAAGTGGCGATCACCTGGAACGCCTGGACCATACCGACGACGGTTCCGAGGAGACCGATCATCGGGGCGACATTGGCAAGCAGGGCGAGGAAGGCGAGGCGGTGTTCAAGCCGCATCAACTCTTCTTCGCCGACATCCTGCATCGCTTTCTGCGAGGTGTCGTAGCCGCTCGAAATTTTGGCCAAGCCGGCGGCAAGCACCTTTCCGATGAAGGAATCGCTCTCCTTGGCCACCTCGTAGGCTTCCTGGAATTTCTTTTCGTCGAGCAAGGTGGTGAATTGATCGACCAGCGCTTGCGGCATCAGGACGGGACGCCGGATCGCAAGGATATTGATGACGACCAAGGCGACTGCGGAAACGGAAAGAATCAGGAATACGGGGGCGAAAACCGGGCCGAGCGCAACGACCAGATAGGTAAGATACGCCTGCTTGCGTCGGTCGGTATTGGCCGGTTCTCCCGCATCTTCTCCGGCGTCGGCCGCCTCCGCGGCGTCGGCGTCATCGACGACACCGACTTCCTCATCGCCTTGGGCGAACGCCGTCGACGTCAGGAGCGGCACATCGAGTACATGATCCGAAACGCAAACAGCCGCACCGAAAAGGAGGAACAGAATGCACAAAAAGCGAAGCGCACGGCCGACGAACAAGCCGGAAGCGGGGGTACGTTGATGATCCTGCAACATCGGGATTCTCTCCAAAGAGTAGTGAAATAAGGGATGGATTCGCGGGAAATGTCTGTCCTTCATATCGAAGCCGGTTGAGTCGTTGGTAAACACAGCCCGTTTTAACCGCCCGTTTACCCTCCGCGCGGTGTTGTTTTTCGAGGGCGGGTTCCTTGAAAGTCGGCTTCGGAAAATTTCAACAGCCTTCAGTACACATACCAAAACGATACCAAACCGGGACGATCTTCCGCATGGTTCGCCCACGACGGTTTCGGTATCCTGTCATTTAACGTCCAGATTATACAGGTCTTTGAGCTTTTTTTCAACCGCCTCGGCCCGGTCGATCCGGCCGGTTTTACGCCAAAGGCCGGAAAGAGCCCGAAGCGACGCGATATGATCCGGCCCGGCCGAAGGATAAAGCACATCGACACTCGTGTAGGCGACGATGGCATTGCTGTTTTTCGAGGACGTTTCATAGGCGCTTCCGAGGGTCGAATAGACGGCCGCCTGAAGCAACGTGTTCTCAGGATTGGCCTTGGAAGCGATTTCTTCAAGCAGTTTGACCGCGTCCTCGCTTTTTTTCTCGCCGATCAGGCAGCGGGCGATTCCGACTTGGGCAAGCTGTTTTTGCGCCTCGGCATCCGGGGTCGATTCGCCGGAAGCGGCGACTTCTTCGAAATTCTTTCGTGCGTCGGCGATTTTTTTCTCGGAAATCAGGGTGTTACCGAGCGCCACCCTGGCCTTCAAGTTGTACTCCGGCCACGGCGCTTTGGAAAGCACTTCGTAGGCTTTTTTCGCCTGCTCGAATTTTCCCCGGGAAACAAGCAGGTCGCCATAAATCTGCACGGCGTCGTAATAATGATAGTTGCGTTGGTTCGACTTGATGAACAGGGCCAAGGCGTTTTCCGCTTCCTTGGCGTCCGAGGAATCCGACATGGCCAACATCCCCTTGACCGAAGCGAGCAGATATTCGTAGTCCTGCTTCAAGTAGGGATTGTCGGGCAGTTTCTTGGGATCGACTTTTTGCAGGTACTCCAATGCGTCGGACGACCGGCCTCCTTTGACGGCCGCACGTGCGGACCCGAGTGCGGAGGGTTCGCCGTCGAAAGAAGTCGATTCGATTTTATTTGCGGCGATTTCCTCTTTTTTGCCGCCGCCGGTATCGATCGACACCTTCGTTTCATTCATCAACAGGATCGTTCCGTTGATCGGGCGCCCTTCGAGCGGGACGATGCGGTCCGCAAACGCCGCTTGGGCGAAAAACGCGGTTACGAGGCAAAAGGCCGGGAATGGGATTGTCGTTTTCATGGGATGTTTCGATGGAAAAAGGGCCGTTTCTACCGAAGCCGGTTGAGTGCAAGTAAACAGTGCAAGTAAACAGTGCAAGTAAACACCGTCCGGTCAATCCGCTCGTTTCCCTAGGGACGGTGTTTTTGCGAGGGGAGCTTCTTGAAAGGCGGCTTCAGGGAAATGTCAACAGCCTTCAGTATATCAACTCGGTCAACGCTGTCGGTTTGGTTTGACCGAGCGCCTTTTGGATGTCCCGGTACGCCCTGTCGATTTTGGGCAACCATTCTTCGCCGCCAACGTCGGGCCGATTCTGGACCAGCCTGGTAATATCCCTCAGTGAACCGTCGAGGAGCTTTTTGGCGTTCTCGGTGCCCTTCTCAGCCGCGGCGTATCCGATGCAACTGCGGAATTTGCCGTGATAGGCGCCGTAATACTCGTCGCGAAAACGGTCGATGTTGTTCGAGGTGCGTTTGATGATCCCGTTCCATCCCCAGATATGCCGTTTCGAACGATCCCCATCGGGATCGCCTCCGCCGATCGCCTTGAGGTACATTGCCGGATCGCTCGCTCCCCAAGCCTGGTACATTCGCGCGGCTTCCAGTTGAATATCGATCCGATTCTCCGTTTCCTCCAGGAGCGCGGAAAGATACTGCATTCCGAGCTTGAACGCCTTGGGATCGCCGTACTGGCGGAGCGATTCGGCCATGCGCACCTTGATCGTGTTTTCCGCTTTCGGCGGGGCCCATTCGGGTTCCGCTTCGATCTTTCGCAGGATCGTGACATACGTCGCGGCGGCCTCCTTGAAGTACCTCATCGCCTCCTCGGGACCCTTGCCCCCTTCCGGCGTGAGGCCGTTTCCGAGGCGGTAATAGGTGTCGGCAACCCAATAGAGGGACTGGAAGGTGTTTCCTTCCTTGCGTTCGCGAATCCGCTTGAGGAACAGTTCGAAACCCTTGGTCAATTTGTCCCGCTGCGAGGTGTCGCCGGATTCGTTGAGTTCCTTGAGCCGTTCTTCGAGCTGGCGACCGAGCGAAACGTAAACCGCGGTCAATTTCTGGTCGTTATCGCCATGTTCGGCCTTGATGAGTTCCTCCAGCTCGTTCATCGTCGTTTCCGCCTTGTCGAGCTGTTCGGCGCCGACTTCGGCGCGGAGCTGCATCATGTAGACGCTGAGTTTCGTATTGTCGTTGATCCGTAAATCGTCGGCGAGCGAAATGCCCGACGGGGGATTGCGGATCAACGTCATGGGGCCGGCTTTCTCCCGGTTGAGCCACGCGACGGCACCGGCGGAATCGTCGTCGTTCAGGGCGATCTGGGCGAGCGTGATCGCGGAATGAACGGCCACCCAATCGACGGCGGCCCCATCGGCAATCTGTTCGAGTTTCCGTTTCATGCCGGTTTCAAGTTCCTTCTTCGAATCGTCGAGCATTTCCCGCAATTTTTTCTTCGAAGGCCGGGCTTCTTCCGATTGTTTTTGGGCGGCGACGCACGCGCTCCAGAGAGCCAAACCGAGCCGGAGTTCGGCCTCGGTGCGATACGGTTTCCCGGCCGGGGCGGCGGCGATCATTTCGCGGACCTCGTCGAATCGGCCCGATTCGATCGCCGTCATCATGCGAATCAGCATGACCTCGTCGGCGACCTCTTTGTCCCGCCAGCGTTGCATGATGAAGTCGGCGAGCCGTTCCAGTTCGTCGGCATAACCGGTCGGATCGGCGTTCGGGTTGGCTTTCCGGGCATTTTTTTCTTCGATGAAAACAGTCCGGAAAAGTTTGACGGCCATGGACGCCATCTTGTCCGCATCCGGTTCGCTCGAATAGCGTCGGGCGATAAAATTGGCGAGAATCGCCGCTTCGAGTCGTTTTCCGACGATGTTGTAAACGTTGGCCAGTTGCGCCCTGAGCCGATTGATTTCCTGGATCGGGGTATCCGTTTCCCTCATGGAAATGGTGCGCTGAATGGACAGTTCGCAACGAGCCCCGATTTCGAGCAGTCGTTTTTGCGCTTCGAGTCGGGCGGCATTATCGCCGGCGTCGCGATAGGCGTTGACGGCGACGACGAGATTGCGGAAATCCTCGTCGGATCGCTCGTTGGCGTCGGCATACGTCGCGATTTCGCCCGATTTCGCCGGTTGAACCGCCCCGACTTTGACGAGCAGTTTCTGGGCTTCCCGGGAGGTGTCGGTATTGGAAAGCCGAATCGCCCGCAGGTATCCCCCGGCCGTCCGGATCGCCCTGTCGGCTCCGGGCTTGTCGGTTCCCTGGATCGACTCGGCATAGGCGATCAATGTCTTGGCGCCCTCCAGATAAATCGTCTGGCCCTCCGCGCTGTTGCGGTATACCAGGGGAACGTTGTCGGCCCAGGCGGCGACCCGGGTGATCGAGTCCTGATAATTCTTTTCCGCGAGGTTGATTTCGAGCGTCAACAGGAGTGAACCGGTCAAAATCCGCATGTACTCCTCACCGGAGAGAACGTTCAATTCGGCAAGGATCTCCCGGGTTTTCCTCGTATCGCCGAGATCGCGATACGCCTTGGCGGCATACAATTTGGCTTCGAATCCGGCAGCGTATTCGGAATACTTGGAACCGAGTTTCTCAAACGCGACGGCAACGGCGTCGATGCGTTTTTTGAAGTCGTCGCCGTCTTTCGGATAGGTTTTGGCGATTTCGAGGCCGACGAGGTTCACGAAGATTTTTCCGGCGATGACCCGGCCGAAAGGAACCGGTTGCGTGTCGGGAGTCCCCCCGGCGGCCATGACCTTGCGCGCCGCTTCGACGGCCAGTTTGTCGGCCGTTTCAAAATACTTCAAGGCTTCTTGGAATTTGCTCCTCGCCTCCTCGACGAGTCGGGGCCGATCGCCCACGGGTGTCGTTTCCAAGGTCGAACGCAGGATCGCGGAACGTCCCTCCTGGAGAAGGAGATTGCCCAGCGTCGTATTCGTTTCGAAAACATATTCGCTGTCCGGATGTTCCCCGAGGAATTTGGCGAGCGATTCGCGGCAACATTTCAGGTGATCCGTTTGCTTGAGAAAAAGCCGCCCGCTTTCCATCGCGTCGAGATGAACCATCGCGATCTGGTAATCCATTTGCGTTTTGAGCTCGGGCGGGCAAAACGGCACGGTGTCCATCCAATTCAGGTAATCGAGCGCCGTATCGTAATAACCGTCCTGCCCGAGCGCATCGAGAAACAGTTTCCAGCGCGGCACGGTCTGGGCAAAGGCCGAAAGAGGCATTCCGAAGGTTCCGACCGACACGGCCAAGCCGAGAAGAACGGCGAGGGCGATCGGGCGGGAACGGCGACACGAAAGCAAGGCTGGCAACAGAGAGACTGGAAGCATGGAAAGGTCGGTACGTGAAGGGACGGGCATGAGGAGTCGCCACGGGACGGCGGCACAACGATTCGGCACAACGATCCGGCAAAACGATCCCTTGCCGCCGGGGAACCGAGCGTGTATACTGGAAACGCGATGAAAACGAACACTTGGCCAAGTCCGCCTGCCGCACTCACCCGCCTCGAACGTCTGTTTGTATAAAGACATAAACGGATCGTTCGAGCGGCAGGCGATTGTCGGTGGGTGCTTGCGCGCGGGAGGATCGTTATGCCGTTACGGTATATCAATGGAGGCGGTGCGGTCGTTCAATCGAACAGGGCCAAGGGCCGCCATCGGCTCGCATGCCTCGGGCGGACTCACACGTTTTCCGGGGTCATTCGGGGGCGGAAAAGGCGACGTTGAAGCGAGTGGAAAACAGGGAATCGAGACCTGCAATCTAGCAGAAATCGGGCGGAATGTCAAACACTTTGAAAAAAACTTTTTCGGACGAGAGCCGGTCGGGTATCCGGGGGAATCGTGCAGCCCACCCGGATGAAACCGGCGTCCGGCCGGATTTGAAGCGATTGGAGGCGATTCGCGATGATACCTTGTTGAGCCGGTCCGCCGAAGCGGATGCCTGGGACTATACGATGGAGTATTTGCGACGGACACCGGAAGCGACGTTGGAGTCCCTTTCGGAAGGAAACGTCGGTTTTTTCGAGCTGGACCAACAGGCCGCAGCCTACCGGGGGCGTATCGTCTCGTTTACCGGTCGCATCCTTCGTTGCGAGTACCACCCCGACCCGGAACGGCTTGCCCGGGAAAAAAAGGCGTCCGGGACGACGAACGCCTATCCCGGGGATCCGTTTGCCACCGTGCCCTCGCGTGATTTCTATCTTTGTTTCGTGCGGATGGCCGATAACAAGGAGATTCCGCTCACCTTGTGCGTACGGGAGATCCCGGAGGGGTTTCCGGTTCGGCAAACCCTGAATGAAACCGTTCACGTCACCGGCGTGTTTTACAAGAACCGTTATTACGGAATCGAAGAAGACGTTTATTCCAGTCCCACCGTATTGGCCGGCTCGTTTCACTGGGCGGGCTCCGTCTCCACGCACGCGGGGGAAAGGGACCTTACGGCGATCCAGCGAGAAGTCTTTCGAAAATACGGCGTCTGGGTCGCGTTGGGCGTCATCCTCATCCTCTGGTTCTTTACGCGGCGTCACTTCCTGCGAGTCGACGCGCGGCGTCGTGAAAAGCGCCTGGCAAAGCGTTCCCCGACCAGGTTTCGCCTGCCGGCCGCCATTGATCCGCCGGAAACCTCGCAAGAATCGCCCGGTGACACGAACCGTCCGGACGAAGGAGAAACCATTCTTCCGTCCGCCCCCGGGTTGACGGGAAAAGAAGTGTCCGCCCGGCGTTCCACAGCGTTATCCGCAACGTTTTTCACGATGTTTTCAACGGCAATGTTTGCGCTGTTCGGGCTCTATTCGTTGCCCTGTATTGCGACGGCTTTCGCTCGGGAAACAGAGGCGGAGGAAGTTTTTCCCCGGATCGATGCGGCGTTGGTGCAAACGATGATGAAACTTGATGCGCAGCAATGGGACCTGCTTGACGAAAACGTCGATCTGTCGGGACCGTACCGGCCGGCGTTGCTGGAATTGGAAAGCCGCTTACTCTACAGGATTCCGTATTCCGTTCTCGAACACGGCGTCGAACCCGTGTTGCTGGGCGCCAAAGAGGGGACCGACGAAAAATTACAGATTCCCCCGTCGCGGTCGATTGCGGCGCGGCGACTCGCGACACGGAGGCTTACCGACGATCCGGCCCAATTCCGGGGAAAGGTTTTTCGGTTTCAAAACGCCCGGGCCGTTTGGCTGGAAGAATCACCCCTGTCGGGGGAAGAAAGGGCATCGTACCGGAATGATTATCGCTTCGACAAACTTTATCGTTGTCGCGTGATCCTGGAAGACGGCGGAACGGCAATCGTTTACACCCCCCAAGTTCCCCGCGAGTGGCCGGTCGAAACAAACATGGCCGAACCCTGTGCCGCGACCGGTGTTTACCTGCAACGTTTCCTAGCGGAGCCGCTTCCCGGTACGGATGTCGACGTCGAGGAATCCGATTCTTTCGATTCGGATTTGGCCGTCGTGATCGCGTCTCCCCGGTTGGAATGGTATCCGACCGATTGGAAGGAATGTTGGTCGCCGTTGATCCCGAACGGCTTGGATGTGGGGACGCTCGATGCGATTCCGAACGTTTCCCTGGCCGACCTGTCGTCGACAGGAAGCCCGGGACGTCCCCGCCTGGACCGGGAATCGCTGCGAAGAGCCCTTTGGTTCACCGATGCGGACCGCGATCCCTTTTACCAGATTCTCCGCGCAGTTGACCGCTTGAAGCCGGGGACGCTCAATCGTTTCACCGGCAAGCGTCTCAAGGCGGAGGACAGGTTTCAGGACGGCGTATTCGACCTGTTTCAACACCCGGAAACACAGCGCGGCAAGCTGGTTCGGCTTTCCGGAGTTGCCAAAAGGGTTATCCCGACACTAATCAACGATCCGGAAATAACCGGGCGTTACATGATCACGAGATATTACCAGATTTACCTGTACACCCACGATTCCCAAGGAAATCCGCTCGTCGTTTGTGTCCCGAATTTGCCGAAAGGAATGCCGAGCGGGACCGCGTCGAATTATGGGGAGCAAATCTCCGTCAGCGCCTATTTTTACAAATTATGGGCCTACGAAGCGGCGGCTCCGGCGCCTTCGCCGGATGAGGATGGGCGTCATGGCACGAGCTCAGGTGGCCCGGATTCGAACGACCCGGCCCCGACGAAGCCGCGATACGCTCCGCTCCTGATCGGCGGCGACGTTGAGTGGACCCCGCGTGAGCAAACAGGTGTTCCCGATGGAAGTACGGGCAATCCCGGCTCTTACGGCGGGGNNCTGGTCGTCCTGCTGCTGTTGCTGTGGCTCTACTTCCGTTTTGGACGACGCCCTCCGCGACAGGCCGCCTTTCGCTTCGGGGCTGAAAACGATCCCGGAAACAAGGGCGAACAAACGGATGGCATTCGCTGGCGTGTCAAGTAGGTTTGTCGGAAGGACAGCAACCTCGCTTGTCAGGAGCGGGTTGACACCGTCGGTATAGGCAATACGGGAAAACACACAGGCGAAATGGGCGGTTTGCACTTATACTGTAAACAGCCTGAAAC
>DOMV01000449.1:0-8535 GCA_003509805.1 Planctomycetaceae bacterium | reverse complement strand
ACCAAATGTCCGTTTTCATCGCGCTTCCAGTATACGTCCCGACGAACGGCCGACGTACGGTGCCCGGCGAGCACCGCCGTCGCGCGTCGTGTTTATGTCAGCACGCCCCGACTCCGTACTAAACGTCCGTACTAAACGAACGACTCGACTTCCAAGAGGTTGCACATGCGTTCGATCAGTTTTTCGCTGTCAAAAGGTTTCTGAAGAAAATCGTTCGCGCCGGCAATTTTGAGTTCGGCGATCTTATCTTCTTCGACCATTCCGCTGATGCAGATGATTTTCACTTCTTCGAGGGAGTTGTCCGAACGGATCTTCTGGCAGACTTCCTTGCCGTTGATATCGGGAAGCATGACGTCGAGAACAATCAGGTCGGGCCGGTATTCCTTGACCATCATCCCGGCATCGAAACCGTTGTTGACCGAACGCGTTTCGAATCGTCCGTCTCTTTCGAGGACATCGACGATCAATTCGACCAGATCCTTGTCGTCGTCGACGACGAGCACCTTGCGCTTACCGCTTTCCAGAGCGTCGGTTGGAATTCCGTTGTCCCGCATGAACGCGAACAGTTGATCGCGGGGAATACGTCGAAACCGACTGCCAGGGACACGAAATCCCTTGAGTTGCCCTGAGTCGAAGCATCGAATGATCGTTTGCTGACTGACCTTACAAATTTTCGCCGCTTCACCCGTCGTGAATACTGTCTTAATTGCCATAGTGTACTCGTCCTTACGTTAACTTAAGAAGACTGTCCATGATCGGAAAACGCTTCGGAGACCGACCCGGTTATCCCGTGGGCGGAACGACGCTTCCCTCAGTCGCTTCACCCTCGCATGCATCCAAAACACCAAGGGCCACGTATTCGGCAACACCTACCGGTTCTACCGAATCTTCCATTTTTGCCGACTGTTCTAATTATAGCTATCTTTCCTCTTGTGTCAACACCAATTCGAAATTATTATCTCTATGAGAATCAAGAAGATACGACAAAAAATCATTTTGGGAAAGGTTTTTTTGGGGGGGAGGAATTCCTCACGGCATGAAAAAAGTATCTCATGGATCATGAAGAAGGAATTACGTAACCGCTTTTATCGTTAAACATGGTACGGTCAGTAAATAACGATGTCGCTGTCGGGCAGCCAACCTTCCTGGCCGTCGATGAAACGCAGGTGACACCAATTTCCCCGGTGTTCCAGAACGACCGCCTCGCTTCCTTTGTCCGCCGCGGTCATAAAACTCGGTTCATAATTGAGGGAATTGCCCTTGCGAACGGTGGCTCCCTCGACGGCGACGATGGCGTAATCGACCATCTCGTAACGGTAATAATCGTAGGCGAAGGAAACGATGCCGATGAGCGTCGGCACGGCCAGGAGCCGGGTAAGGCGGTGGAGCGGTTTGTTGCGGTAAAAGAGCGCGAGGACGCCGAAGCCCGAGGTAATCCAGGCCGAGAGGACGGCAATCATGTATAACCGGTGATAACCGACGACGTTTTGCCAGAAAAAAAGCGTTTCGAACCATGATTCGACGGGCTCTTTGGATGCGGGCGGGGCAATGGCGGCGAGATTTTGGCGGACGGCGCCGTTCAACGGTTCGAAACGAAGTGCCCTGCGATAGGAAGCGATCGCCTTAATCGGCTCGTCGGCTTTTGCCCAGGCGTTTCCCTGGTTGTAGAAAAGGAGGGCGTTCTCGATGTGCCGATCGAGGAGGCGCTGGTAGGCCAAAGCCGCTTTTTCGAAACCTTCCCGGCGCCGCCGGGGGTCCGTTTCGGCGTCGGCCGCATCGAAGGCGGATTGGGCTTGAACGAATAATCCGGACGCCTCGGAAGCGGGCGAAAAAGTACAACCGCTCAACGTACAGGAAAAAAGGGAAAGAACAACGGCAAATGGGACGACAAACCGGACGACCGGCGGGGCAGAGTCGGTTCGCGGTTTTTTAAGCTGCCGTTCCAAATCGAGGAACAGGTTTTCCGCTTCGACGAGTGTCTCATTCGTTCGACTCCGGTTGATTCCGCCGTACTTGGCGGCATCAAGTTGTTCCAGCAAGGAACGTGCCCGCTCGATACAGGCGGGAGTGATTCGCAGGGTTTCCAGGCCCGAACAAATATCCGCCGTCGTCAAACCCTGTTCCCGTATTCCCGCCAGGTCGGCGACCAAACCGGCGAAAACGGATTGCATTTCGGAAAAAAAGTCGGGGCGCACCATGTCTGCCGACGGTGTCCGGCGATGCGACGTTTCCCGCGATTTCGAGAGGATGTTTTTGAGACGTTCCCGGGCTTTCGGGACGGCTCGCCGCCGTTGTCGTGCGCGAAGATCGCCCGAAGCGCGGCGACGGCAAAAAACACCGAGCATGACGAGAAAATACAGCAGGAACGGCGACGCGATCGATATCGACGCCTCGACAAGGGATGGTGCGTGATTGACGGCCCCGACGGGATCGGTCGTGTTCGCCAGGATTCCTTCTTTCAAGGCGAGTCGTTCCTTGCTCCCCGCTCCGCGAGCGCCCGGGAGGAGGGGCGGAATGTCGGCCAGTTTTTCCGACTCCTCGACATCAATCGCGATCGGTTCGCTTCGCCGCGTGACAAAGGATTCCGTTTCGACGTCGAAATAAGTGATGCCAATCGGCGGAAAAACGATTTTCCCGCCTTTCCGGGGGCGAATCGTGTAAACAAATTCACATTGCCGCTCGTCGATTCTTTCCTGCGGCGTGTAAACCCTGAAATTCGAATCGATTTCCGGAATCTTCGTCAAATCGGGCGGTTCCACGTTGACGGTCGAACCTTGGCCGCTCAGGGTCAGAGTGAGATCCAGCGGTTGGCCGACTCCGGCGGTTCTCGGCTGGAGATCGACATGCCAATCGAACCGGCCGAAGGCGCCGATATAGTCCTTGGGACGGTCGTCGGCAGGAACGTCGCGCACCTGAACGGAAATCCGTGGCGTGATCGCGTAAATCGGCTGAAGTTTCAAACGAGATGGGTTTTCCGGATCGACAACCGCGAAACGTCCTTTGATGCTGACCGGTCCGAAATCGAGCGTCCCGAGTCGTTCGGCGGTAAATGTCCGTTTCAACGTGTATTGCCAATAAGGGGTATTCACACCGTCGGCATTCGGCTGCGCGACGCGTTCCATGGGAAAGGAAAATCGCCGATCCGATTGCCGGGAACCCCCCATCGGGGAGAGCCCGAAAAAATCGTCGCTCGGAAAAAAGGAACGTTGTTTCAAATCGTTGACGGCAAATCCGCCCCGGGTGCTCTCGAAGGGGCTCAACCAACTTTCCCGGTCGGATTCCGGACGCAGTCCGGCCGGAAGCGAGCCGCTTTCCACCCACGGGATCAATAATCGGGGCGATTCTTCCAGAATGCCGAGCGGATTACGGTCGGAAAACGGCTCCCGGCTCCCCCCCTTGACCAAAACCTTCAACAAGATGGTAAACGGCTGGAGTGGATAGACCGTTTCGCGATCCGATTCGATTCGAAGCAGAACGACGTCCTGTCGATCCTGCGGCATCACCTGCAAGGGAAGGGAACCGACCGGGACGGGAACCGTTCCCTGGTTGCCGCCGCCGGTATCCGAGGAATACAACCGGCCTTCCACGACAACGCGGGACGGTGTCAGCGTTTTCCCGTCATACATGAGGCGGGGAGCCGGGATCGGGATTTTTCCCGTTTTCAAGGGATATATCTCGTAGGTGAATTGGGAGATATACTGAACCGACCGGGTCGTTTGACCGTTGAGCGAGGAAAGGAATTGTCGGTTTTGATCCTGCCGGCCGTGATAATCAACGCGAAAATCGTCCATTTTGCCAAACAGCGGCGTAATCGATTCAGCGATCCGAACCTGATCGACGACGGTGATGCGGTAGGCGACCGCTTCGCCCTCGAAAAGCGTGTTGCGATCGGCCTCGATCAGCATTTCCGCGCCGAACGCGAGCCGACCGCCCGTTCCCATCGCCAGAAACAGGAGCCACAAAACAGGTTGAATGGAGCGGCAATATGCTGAAATCACGGGTCAATCACGGGGTTCCCATCGGTTTTCGGCAAGCGTCATTCCGCTTCGACCGGTCGGGGGCGTTGCGACGGATCTTCCGATAAAACCGTCGTCATGTTATTGACTTGCTTGATCCAAGGGTCGGCAAGCAGGATTTTACCGACGGCAAGTCGACTTTGTTCATCGGCAACCACCCCGCGAACGGTTGCCGTTCCATTTCCGGCAAGGCTGATTTGGATCGGGGAAAGTACATGAACGGCAGCGTTGCCAATCAGGGAGGCTTCCAGGCGTTCTTCCTGCCCCTTCAAACGTCGCCGCGCAACGATCACCTGTTCCGCCGTTTGTTCGGCAGCCTGTTCGGCAGCCTGTTGAGATCGGGAAACCCCGAAGTCGGGCGACACTCCGGGTTTGGAGCCAGGTACCACTCCGGGCACAACACCACCCGGATTCATGGAAACCGGCTCCGAAGCGGCGGCGGAACTGCTCAACGGCATCGCGGGTCCGATCATGGGTCCAATCAGGTGACCGACCGGGGGAGAGGCCGGCAACATGGGGGATGGAATGCCGCCGGAACCCCTGCCCACCCCCAAGTCGCGGTACGGATTACGAAACCACTGTTGATGTTGCGCCTTTTCATGCCCGGTGCCATGTCCCTCGCCATTTTCCACGGGCATCGACGTCACGCTTTCCGAACCCGCCGCAACGACATCGGGTCGGTCGAAAAAACCGACCGGGTAACGCAGGGGAACCTGTTGCGAGCCGACGCCTTTCGTCACCAGGGGTTGATTGACGTCCTCGGCGGAATCAGCCGGTCGGCGCGGGGAGACTTTGGGGAAATACTCCTCGATTCCGGGTCGCGGCGATTTCCAATAGGGACTGAAACGGTTTCCGGGAAGATCCCGGTTGAACCCTTTCAGATTTCCATCGTATTCGTACTGAAACCCGCTGGTGATGCGCGAATGCCGAATTTTCGACACATCGACGTCCCGCCCGAATTCTCGCAATCCGAACGGGCTTGGAACGGGCTCCGAAAGGTCAAGTTGCCCCCATGATTTACCGTCGCCGAGCATGAGCAACAACCCGATTCCCAAAACCGGCACCCGGCATGTCCACCTGCATAACCTGGATAAGTTGAATTGTCGTCTCATCGAACCTTCGATTGTTCAAGGAATGACCGGGGCGCTCCAACGGAAATACATACCGTAAACGGCATGACAAAAACGGCATGACAATTCTCCCGCACACGATCGCCTGCCGGCGGACAATCTGCACGTTTTGGGAAAAATGGCCGCCCGGAACGGAGCACCGGCGCAGACAGGTTCCCGGTTTGCAAGACATTGTACACCGAACGGCCTTCCGGTTCAATTCGTTCTTTTGGCCGTTTTGCATCACCGTCAAACCGTGTTGTCAACCTGAAGCCCAATAGCCCGGCCCATAGCCCAATACAACCGACAAAACCGACTTGACGCCACCGCTTTCGTTCGATCCATCGTCAAGTTCCCCGGTTCTTGCACAGTTTTCCGCCGCGACGGCCGAACAATCGATAGGGAATCCCGGTTTCCTTCACCGGCTCCGCGAAGGCCATGCCGGGACGTCCCGTTCCCTTTTGGACCGAAAAGCATCGGCGCACAGACTCATGAAAACTCCATTATACCGCAAACAGCCTGAAATGGTTCCCGCGAACACGCGCTTGTCACTCGAACGAAACGTGCAACAAGATGGTTACACATATCTTACGGCGAGTGAGTGCGGCAGGCAGCCTTCACCAAACAACCAATTTCACCACGTTTCCAGTATACGTTCCGATCTTCAGGTATACCGAAGGCGGTTGGAATTTCCCGAAGCCGACTCTCGGGAAGCCTGTTTTCCGAAGGTAAACAGGCGGATCCAACAGAAGCTCCCGGCCGACTTCGGTGTAACACGTTTAGCCAAGCGACGTGGCCGCCGGTTTTCCTTACATTCGATTTTCAACCTGACGACCCCCGAAAAGTGGTTTTACCGGATCGTGACGCTGTCGTTACTCGGTTCCTTGACGTTGATCGGCTGTACGGTGCAAAACGACGGTTCCCATGCCGTTACGGAGCAGGAGGCCGGCGCCGTCGAAGCAGGCGCCGTTGAGGCAGGTGTCGTTCAAGACGGTGTCGCTCAAGACGTGGTTCCAGCGGCGGAAAACACGGCTCCGATACGTACCCGGCCGGACATTTCCCCGCTCCGGCGGCCGCCGTTTCTCTACGAGGCGCCGATAACCGATTCGATCGGAACAGCGCAGCAGGATGTGGAACAGGCCGGTACCGCCAATGCCGATACGGTTGATGTGATTGTCGAAGAGGAACCGGGTAATACGACGGATACACCATTCCGGACGTCGGTCGATCCACAGGGACAGCAGCCGGAACGCCAATTGAGCGATCCGCCTTCCGGCAAGCCGGTATACTCGCCCCCCACCACAGGAGGCGGGTTCGACAGGTTCGCCCTGCCTTCCTCGACGCCTTCCACAGCACCTTCTGCGGAGCCTTCTTCCGTGCCGTCGCATGCCGTTTCTCCTTCGGTTGCGCCGACAGACCGGGAATCGAACGGCGGTTGGCCCATTCCCGGATCGCCGGTGTTGGGAACCATCGCGGACGATCCGCCGATTCCGGGTTCTGGGTCGTTCACACAGGTTTTGCCGACCCCGTTACCGAATGTTACTTTTGCAGGTGATTCCGAACAGGCCAAAGAACCGCCGAAGGTCGGCGATCCATCCGCCGCCGTTCCGGAACAATTTCGCCAAACGCCGCAAACAGTTCAAATGCCACAGAACGCCACCGTGCCGTTCGCCATCGTTCCGGTGCTTGTCATGAAAAACGGTTGTGGTCATTGTGCGAACCAAACGCAGCTCGTCCCCTATATCCTCATTCCGCCGGGGGCGCCGCAGCAGGCGTTCCTGTGGAACATGTTGATGCAACCGCCGCCGGTTCCCGCGAACATCGCCCCCACGATCCCGGCGATTCCCCCGATCGTTTCCGTTCCCGGGATACCGCCCCGGTATCAGCCCCAGCGCCGTGTTTTCAGCCGGTATCTTTGCGGACGGAACAATTCCGGCCGGGACGATTCCGCGCGGGAAGGGGCTGGACAAAAGGCGATGGTTCCGGTTAATATTATCCGTATCACTTCGGTGCCGCTCCCGCCGACCGTGACCGCCGTTCCGCCGCGGGTTTATTTCGGGTATTGATCTTCAGGTAGAAAACGCAACGAGGGCACACCGGACTTTTGGCAGTGATTCCGCACAAAGTCCAGGGAAGCCCGGGCCTTCAGGCAGCGAGACGCCCTTCTCACGACGCCTTTCTCACAACACTGCCTCATGTGCGACTTGCAGTCTGAAGGCCAATGACCCGAACATGGTCGGCAACGGTACGGTCGCACCGCGGTCGGTCCAATGATACGGTCCGGTGGACGGCCCGTTCGGGAACCGTACAGGTCGTGATCGGGAACACGGATAATGCCAGGATGAAACAGACGCTCCCTCTCTGCCATATCACATTTTGCCATCTTGTCTTGGAGGTGCTTGTCTTCGGGACGCTTGTACAAACGGCCCGGGCGCAGCCGGTTGCCGGGCCGACGGATCCCGACGCGACACGGCTTCCGGCGAATCTGGTTCCCAACGTCACGGCCGTTCATCCGCACGATCCCGCCGCGTTTACCCAGGGCCTCCTTTTCAAGGACGGTTTCCTTTACGAAAGTACGGGCCAGTATGGCGCCTCCTCGCTGCGAAAGGTCGAAATCGCGACGGGCAAGGTATTGCGGAAAAAGGATATTCCGCAACGATATTTTTCCGAAGGGATCGCCATCGTCGGCCATTACATCTATATGCTGACGTGGCGGGAAAAAACCTGTGTCGTCTTCGATACCGCGACATTCAAGGAAGCGGCCGCATTTCCTTATGCCGGGGAAGGTTGGGGACTCTGTTACGACGGTCGTTCGTTGATTCTCAGCGACGGCGGCGCGACGTTGCGGCTGATCGACCCGAAGACGTTCAAAACGACCGGAAAAATCGCCGTCTACGACGGTCCGGACCCGAAAAAAGGCAAGCCGGTCGCAAACCTCAACGAACTGGAATTCATCCACGGCGAAATTTGGGCCAACATGCTCGGCTCGAAATACATCGTGCGCATCAATCCGACAGACGGTCGTGTGATTGGTTGGATCAACTGCACGAACTTTTTCCCGAAAAGCATCCCGGCCAACGACCCGGAACGTGTCCTCAACGGCATTGCCTTTGACGCGGCGACTAACCGCATTTTCATCACCGGCAAAGATTGGCCCGTCCTGTACGAATTGCAATTGCATGAGTGAATTTGAGGAAAGGATAAAATATGACAATACGTGACCTGATTAAAAATGAGATCGACATGCTTCCTGATGATGTGCTTTATGCCGTGCGGGATTTTGTGCAATCTCAAAAGGAGCATCTTGAGCATCTTGCTACTGACAAAACGCAATCACGTGAAAGAAACGTCCAATGGTTGAAAGAATCGTGGAAAATCGACGATTTCAAGCCTTTGACACGGGAAGAAAG
>DOMV01000113.1 GCA_003509805.1 Planctomycetaceae bacterium | reverse complement strand
ATGGTCGGTCGGGAAAGCCCGGTCGCTCTGGCGACAAGGCTCACGCCGCCATGCCCCAGACACATCGCCTCACTTGCCGCCCAGAGACGTCGCTGGCGTTCATTCAACTCTTCAACCAACACTTGAAACTTCCGTGCAATGATTTCTTCCACGAGTGTACCTCCATGGAGAAAGCATAGCATTTTATCGTGCGTTCGTAAATGTTATTTTGACACAGCTCCCGAGCAGGAGCGGCGTGACAGATTTTTTGACGAGTTGGGCGATTTTGCCGCTCCACGAGGTGGATTTCGGGGCGGGCGGCGCGGACGCCGAGCGTCGCACCTTTTGCAAGGGGGTTCTTTTCATAAGAGATTCCTTTTTGTCAGACAATCGATGTGTTTACATGCGAGAGATCGATGCTCGATACTCTCAACCGCCCTTTGCGAGGCTTCATGCACGTGGTAGTTTCGGTACGAATCCGATGCAAAGGATCAAGAAACGGAAGTCCGCTCCCGGAATGCCCGGCAGAATCCCGGTCGGCAAAGCCGCCCAAAGAGACCACCAAGTGAATGCTGTATCGAGAAACACTGCGCATGAATGAAGAATTTTCGACCGGTGGAGACCATTTCGTCAAACGACGACGTTCGAATCGGCAAATTTTACCCAAATTCCAACGATTTGAAAAAGTTGCCGCATTGTTGACGCTGGAATCCGGCCCGGTTAAAATACGCAAATAAGTGGGTCAAGGGAAAGAAAGACCGTTCTTTTGCAGGCAGCTTTTTCTTCTTGACTCGGTTTGACTTGCATCGTACCAGCTACTACCACGTTCCCGGCGATGCCGCCTCTGTTTGACGGAAGTTGAACGCTTCCCGTCGTTTGCAGTTGCGCATCATCAGGAAAAATCATCGAATTGCAATCGCTTGATGTCCGTTTCGCGTATTAGAAATGGGGCGTCGAGCCGGTTGTATTCGATGTCCTGTGGTAGGGACTGGTACGAGCAACACGGTTTCGACGCCCTTTTTTCGCCGCCCTTTTTTTGGGGAGAAAATGCGGGCAAATTCATTGGCCATCGAAGAGCGAGATAGCTACTGGAAACGCGATGAAAACGGACATTTGGTCAAGTCTGCCTGCCGCACGCGCTTGCCACAACTTTTGTTAATGTAAGTATTTGCGTGAATCATTCGAGCGGCAGGCGATTGGTCGCGGGAACAGTTTCAGGCCGTTTACGGCATAGTAATGACGGTACTCTGTCACGTTTTTTGCGCGAAATTTTGCAATACCGCATGTTGAGCCAACGTGCGTTGGAAAAAACGTGCTTTGGAAAACATGGGGGCTCTCGACAGATTGTACGTCACAATCAGGACCGACATGCGTCTCGAAAATGTCAGACCCTCTTTTCTCCACGAGCGTCGATGTTCACCAATACGCAAATCCCACGAATTATACCGATTACGTCCGAGGAAGACGACGGCGTGTCAGGTTATCGTTTCGAGCCGGAATTCGAACAAATCGGCCTCACCCTTAACCATTCGCAAATTTTCACGCCGATTGAAGAACGCCTCGCTCGCTATTCCCCTGAAATCTGCGAGCGGAAGATCGAACGCACCTGCCGGGATTTCTGCGATTTCGCCAATCGTCTCTGGCGGTGCTGGTCTTACCATTGGTTGAAATCAAACCCGGCGGTCCCGGACGGTGAAACCGTACTGCAAACCATCGAACGCGGAAAGAGCTTTCCACAAGAACACGACCTCGACGGCAACCCGATTCACGACGTAACACTCGCGGAAGCAATGGGTAAAAGTGAAAACAAGGCATGGATTTGTTTTGAGCGCATGTTCAAACAGTATCTTGCCGAACGGGTTGCGCGGATCGAATCTGCCGAAGATTGGTGGAACGATTTTTTGACTTACCTCGGCGGCTTCGGTGTCAACGGACCAGCCCCCAAAAAGATCGAGAAATACGAAGGAAAAGTCGGTCTGCGCCGTTGGCTTGCGGTCGTCGTTTACAATTTTATTCGTGAACGCCGCCGTGCCGACTCCCGGTATCGTCGCCGCTTTTCCCCGTTTCCGGACAATTGGGCCGACCGGGTTTTCTCTCGAAAAGAAATGGGCATCTTGGAGCAACCGCTGATCGAATTGGTTCGTGAATCGTTTGCTTCTATCCCGGAAATGCAGCGGGGGACGCTCCTGTTCCTCCATGTCGGCCGGTTGACGGTCCGGCAGGTCGCGGCCATCTACAAGGTCGATCCCGGTACGGTTTCGCGCCGTCGCCAACAGGCGTTGTCCGCATTCCGCACCGAAATGGATCGACGGCTTGCATCCTTGAAGGGCCGCTTGCGCACCGACGATCTTTTTCCGAAAATCCTTGAAAACCACGAGATGCTTATCGATATGCTCCTCGACGAGTTCGAATCGCTCTGTCTTGATCGGATGCCTGCGAAAGAGGAGGACGATTCATGAATCCGACCTTTACCAAAAACGCGTTGCGACACATCATTAAAGAGGCTCTCGAACCTGTACTGGAGGGGCCGCCGATCAACGACGTTGATTTTCTTGCCGACGAAGATTTCATGCTTCGGTGGTCCGAAGGACAAATTTCCGAACGGGAACGGGAACGATTTCTAAAATACCTGAATCGCAGTCCCGATGTGCTGCTTGCGGTTTCGGAAATGGTTTCGTCCGGACTGCTTGACCCGCCGCCCGCCCCCCGGGCGCCTGAAATGACTACTTCCGTTGCCGGAGACATTTCGGGAACGCCACGACACGGACAGAAAATATGGTACTATTCTTCCGCCGTTGTTCTTTTCATTGCCTTGCTGATTGCCGTCCGCTTCCCGGGATTTCATCGAAAGCAACCTGGGAAACCTGCGCCGCAAGTTGCGAGAACGACCGATCCGCCGATTGAACAACCGCCATCTCCCGGACATTCTTCGTGGTCAACGCGGGGAGGAGGGAAAAGTCCTCTCATAGACGATGTCACCGCAACGCCGGAAAAAAGCGTTTGTGTCGTCCGGCAGGACTTCCAGGGTAATGAATCCATTCTCACGTCGGAAGAAAGTGTTCCGGAAATCGTCGGTTGGTTTATTGAAAAATACCGTCTTGATCGAACGGAAGAACGAAACAAGGATGCCATCCTCGTTATCGTGTCGGACAGCGACGGAAAAATGGAGTTCCGCCATGCGAAAGGCTCCATCATGATTCAAGCGGGCAACTTGGAACAGGCACAAAAAAGCCTGGCTCAATATTTCGGTACAACAACATCCCCTTCCGGACAATTGGCCCAACCCAAATGACGCATTCGTTTCGTTTCCTCCTGTTCCTTCCCGTCATGACGGCTTGCGCGTTCGCCCATGCGTCCCAGGCGACCGACGAGTATGGAAAAATGCATATTCTTATCGTTGCGGATACCGACGATGATCGAATCGGTCTCAGCGTGCAGCATGACGTTCTTCGCCTCGTGCGCATGTTTGAAACCGCGATTCCGGCCCACCGAAGGACAATCGCCGTTTTGGCCGATGAAAACTTCAGTCACGAGAATATCGAACGATATTATGCCGATCTTGCCGTCGCCCCGAACGACACGATTTTCTTCTTTTTTGCCGGACATGGTATTTTTTATCCGGAACAGCAACCGCGATTGAGCAATGAAGACCACCATTTGATCGTGGGAAAGCGGCTTGTCTCCCGTGAAAGAATCCTCAATTGGATTGAGAGTAAAAACGCCAAGCTGAATATCATCCTGAGCGACAGTTGCTTTGAATTTGCCAAGCCGGACGCCTCGCTGGAGCCGTGTGCTCCGGAAATTTTCATGGAATTCGACCGGCGTGTTTTCATGAACCTGTTTTTTCGTTCGTCGGGGCTTGTGAACGTCAATTCCGCGAATGCCGACCAAACCGCCGTTGGTTGCCCGATCAACGGCGGCGCGTTCACGACGGCGTTTTGCAAGGTGCTGACCAACCTTTCCGGCGACGGCCCGTCGAAGCGCCCGCCTTACGTCGGCTCGTGGAACACGTTGTTTCAGCAGGTCGCCGCCGAACAGGACAAGGCGGTCGATTTCATTTTTCAGGGCGAATCCGCCATGGACCTGAAAAAGGTTGCACGATCGCCGGTTCCTTTTTCACCGTTGCCCGATGGAGAGGAGATCGCCGAATACATTGTTTCAAACGATCCGATGGAAACCCTTGGCTTTCGTTGGAAACCCGACAACGGTGGACTTCTGATCGATGAAATCCGCAAAGGCGATCTGGCCGATTGGTATGGCTTGAAAGCCGGTAATATGATTGTCGCCGTCCGAAACGGCTGTTTTACAGGCGCCGACCTGTCATCCTTTTCTTTGGATGATTGTTTGAATGCAACTGTTCCGTATCCGAACACGCGGAATGATTCACCGGGAAAATGCCTTGTCCGTGTGCGTGACCAGAACGGAGGCGCCCTCAGGGAAATGGTTTTATCGACGCGTAAAAAACCGGATACTTCCGGTATGTCGAACGAAAATGATCCGCCAAAACCGTATGGGAACCTTGTCGTGATGCCCCCGGAGTCCGTTCGCGTTTTGCAGAGCGCTCAATTGAGCGAGAACGGAAAAGCCTTGCTATGTGCTTATGCAAACCAACTCGGCGAAACCTGCGGTGCGGCTTTGTTTCTCTTCGACGGTCGGCAAATGGTTAGGAAGTTTGAAAATGAGCAATGCCCGATTTCGCCGTGGGAATGTCAAATGAGTCCCGACGGTCGATTTGCGCTGGGGTTTGCCCGGTCGGATGATTCCCAGGCAAACACGATTCTTCTATGGCAGTTTGACTCGAACCACGTTTTTTCAGTCCGAGATGGTGACCAATCGCCAGGAACAATGGCGATTAGTCCCGATTCAAGCCGCTTGGCGGTATCCCGCGACGGCAATGAAAACAGTTCTGTTTACGATCTCGATGAAGATAGGAACATCCGTCCTGAAAAGTGCCGGATCGAGTTCGGCGAATATATTCACGGCATGTCGTTTTCCAATGACGGTTCCCGCATCCTCCTTTTCGGCGAAGAAAATTTGGGAATATGGGACGTGAAAACCGGAAAGCGACTTGTTCATTTTAATGGCAGTATTATCGCTGCCCGGATTCATCCGGACGGCAATCGCTTTCTCCTGAACGAAAACCGGGAAGGAGTGCGCCACAATGTTCTTTCGCTTTGGGATGTCCAAAATGGCAAGGCGATTGCCCGACGCGTGTATGCGTCGAAATCGTTCTTTCCGGGAACGTCGATGCATGATCGCTATTTCTTTTTCTGCAAATTCAGTCCCCAAGGCGACTTTTTCATTACCGGACAATCCGGCATGTGTGTCCTGTGGAACACAGATCAGATTAAACCTGTCAGGCGTCTTCCAAGCGTTCACTCCGAATTGAAAGAAAGAGCTTTCGCTTTTCGTGACGACGACAAACAACTGCTGACGGCGGGACTTGGTCCGGTCGGCTCCAGTGCCATGCGTTGGGAAACCAAGAGCGGGAATCGTCTCAACCGATTCGGATATCCCGTGACATCAGGCTTTGCCTGTGGCTGGATAAAGCATGATCCTGTTTGTATTTCCGGCGGAAATGTAAAAATGGAAGATCACCTGATCGACATTTTTTTTGTTCAGCGAAATAATTGACAAGTGAACTTGAATCAACTATACTGGAAACGCGATGAAGACGAACATTCGGTCAAGTCCGCCTGCCGCACTCACTCGACTCCAACTTCGGTTTATATAATGGCATAAGCGGATTATTCGAGCGGCAGGCGGTT
Organism: Planctomycetaceae bacterium; assembly: GCA_003509805.1. Taxonomy (GTDB): domain Bacteria; phylum Planctomycetota; class Planctomycetia; order Pirellulales; family Thermoguttaceae; genus UBA8133. Next base: position 16,725 of record DOMV01000113.1, on the reverse strand, counting down.
ATGCGAGGGATTGTGCGCGGGAACGGCTTCATGCCGTTTACCGTATAAACTGCTCGTAGCCGATCATTCTTCAGTCTGGATGAATTGTTTTCGCTAGCTGTTTCGTACCAAAACTACCATAGGTTTTACGCCTTTTTTCGATGAACGGCTTCAGCGCAGATGCCTTCTTTACTTCTACAGGCATCATGTCGTTGTGGCTTTACGTTTCGTATTTTTCGTTTTGCCGAGTAAGAAACTACATGCCGGTTAACGACTTATGACGAAAACATGCCTGATGGCCGCGACCGCTGCCCGGAACAAAAGTGATGGGCAAGTTCATTTTTCCAAATTTTTCGTCTTCTTAGCGCAACAAAGTGTGACGATGCGCATCAATTCAATGTCGGCAATACCAAAATTGATTTTCTCGGAGGTAAAATGACTTATCCGCTTAGAACCATTTGTTGCCTTGCCCTGTTTATTTTTTCCACCGTTTTTACGGAATTCGAGGTCCGTGCGCAATGGACGAATCGGGGAAACATCAACGGCGTTCAGGTTTATCGTGACGAACGATCCGGGCTGGAATGGACGACATCCCTCTCAAGAACACGCACGGCAGGAGCAGCTCGTCAAAAAGTCGCTAATCTCGGTTTTCGCTTACCGTCCCATAGCGAATTTCGTTCGCTGGAAAGAAACGGTGGCATCCGAAAACTTGGCATGAATACGACATGGGCCGCCGGTTTTTACTGGGAATCAAGCGGCGGGCTGGTCAACGGCAATGGCGGAAATTTTTCGTCAAAATTCCCCTCCAATCGTGCCCGCATCGGGGACCCTTTTGCAATCGGAGTCAGGCGAGGTCAAGGCGGCAATCAAGGGACCGTTCAGGGAAACCAAGGTGGAGGCCAAGGTAGCCAGAGCAGTAATCAAGGTTCTCAAGTCGGAAGCCGAGGCACGAAAATCCACATGCTTTTTGTTTGGGGAACGAAGGCGGAAGACACCCAGTGGGCCACGCTTATCAGCAAGAGAAAGATCGAAAAAATGCTGGACGAGATGGGGTTCTCCAAAAAATCGTCTCATGTCGGAACATATCACGTTCTGGAAGGCGACGACGCTCATCCAAAAAATGTCCTGGCTACGTGCCGCGCCCTTTCGCAGAAAGCAGGCCCCAACGACGCTGTTTTCGTTTATATTCTCTGCCATGGCGCTACGACCATTGAAGATAATGACGCCTCGGAAACGAGAATTCATGCCCTTTCTCCAATCTGTACCGGTGGTGGAAATATGGATTTGCGGAATATCGGAGTCAGGCGTTCCAGTATCATGCGGGAAATCAAATCGAAAAACCACCGATTGGATGTTCTGATTACGGATTCGTGTTCGGTCCTTCAAACCGAAGGACCTGACGGAGTCGTCGATCCTTGCATGGTAGGAACTGTTCCGCTTTTGTATCAATTATTGCTGACTGCCAAGGGGACGATCAATATCAATTCGTCACATCCCAACAGCGATGGCTTGGGACGGGGAGAAAGGGCATTGGGATGGATCCCGATCATCGAAAATGTTAGCGGTCAGAAGTACTTGGAAGAAGCGAGTGATTCGTACGGATTCTCCGGCACGGTTTTCACCAATGCTTTTATCGAAACGGCAGAGATGCGAGTTGATCCAAATCAAGATTATCCTGTTTCAAAATTTATTGGCGATTTGAAGAACAATCTCGCGCTGCAATATGAAGAAACAAAGAAAATGATCCAAAAAACGGGTTCCGGCGGCATCGAGGACTTCATGGGACAGCCCACCCAGACATTAACGCAATTCAACGATTGGGGAGTCGCTCTTCCCTGAAACAATAACACTATTCTTTAAGAAGGAGATTTGGCATGACGAAAACGACATCTTTGGCATGTGTTGCCGTATTGCTCGCAACGGCGGTTTTATTACCGGAAACATTGGTCGCGGACTGCGGTAAAATCGTGATCATCAATTACAACGGCAGGCGTCCCCCGCACCGTCCCCGTCCTCCGGTCATTACGGTAACGCCGACGTACCCCGAGACGCCTCCTCCGGTTTGGAATGTTCCCAATTACGGCCAGAACAACCAACAGCAGCAACAAACGGCGATCAATACGGCGAACAACAACGTCACGAACATCGGCATTACGGCCAACCTTGAGACGGGGACGGTTCCTCCCCCTCCGCCGGCCCAAGGCGGAGCGGTCGCCTACGGCAACGGTGCTTTTCTCGAAAGCCAGCAGCAAGCGGTCGTGGCTTGGAATGGGAAATTGGACGCCAGTGGGGAACAAACATTGATCCTGACGACGAATGAATCGTCGAAAGACGGAAAGCCGATGGCGATGCTCAGCGTTTTGCCGCTGCCCGGCAGACCGGTGTCGGTCGACCAAGCCAGCGCCACCATTTTCGTGCATACCAAGATTCTCCTCGACAAAAAGATCAGTGAAAAACAGGGACGGATAGGCGGCGGAGTCGGTTACGGCGTCATGATGACGAAGAAAATCGGTTCGCATAACATTTTCGTATGGGAAATGGAGGATATTTCAACATTCAAGGACGATGTCGTCGCGTATATCGCCGACAAATACGACAATAAAGCCACGGCATTGGTCACCGACGAAACCTTGAAAGTCGTCAAAGGATACCATGACCGGGGTTTCCGGTATTTTGCTTTCGACTTGACACAGGTTGACGGTAAACCGGCCACCAAAGAAGCGATTGCTTATCGTTTCAAATCGACGTTCGCCTATTACCCTCTGGCGATCAGCGCCATCGGCGGAACCGGTCACGGACTCATCGACTTGGTCGTCATGACGCCGGGAGATATCCACCTCCGAGGGGCTTTCGAACCGGGCAAGGAAGAGGCCGAAATCTTCGTCAAAGGTAATACGTCGGTCGATTTTTCGTTGAACGAGATTCGTGAACTCGATCCGAAACTTGCGGAAGTGTTCGGAAACCTGCAACAGGTTCGCGTCCGCAATTTTCTGTTTGAAACGAAAAACATCGGAAGTTTCAAAAGCGATTTTATTGCGACGGCGACCCCGTAAACAGGTTGAAATCGAAATGATCAACCGTTTTTCATTTTCCTGGAAACATCATGAAAAAATATTCCTTGATCTGCGTGAATACCGGGATATTCCTTCTCATCAGCTTCCTGCTCGCTTCCGAATCGTTTGCGGAAGGAAAGCTTCGACTCGTGCGATACGAGATATCGCCGCGTTCGACGAAGCTGATTCTGTCTGTTTTGCCGGGGCAGGATGATACCCGACAAAATTTGAGCGACCGGGAAAATGATGATGCCTCCTCACTTCGTCGGGATACTTCGTTGCCTGATAATGAAACAGGCGACGCGAAGAACGAACCTCCCGGCGTTCAAGTCGTCGATAGTGACGATGACAATGCCGAGGACAGCCCGGCACGTCACACCGTGTTCCGGGCCGGAGTTTTACGCGGCATCATCGCTTGGAACGGCAAATCCGGCGATGACGGCGAGGAAATCATGGTTGTTTCTTCCGATGAAATTTCCGCAACCGGTAAAAATGAAGGGGTGATCGGTATTATCCCCTTGCCGGGAAAACCTTTTTTTATCGAGCGCGCGAAAGTAGATTTTGCTCAAATCAAATCCGCCATCGAACAAAAGATCGAAGAAGCGGGCGGATTACAAGGGAGAGCAACTCCGGATTCCGTTTTGAAATTGTCTGATGCGGAGAGTCATGCCGTTTTTGTCTTGGAATTTTCAGACTTTTCAGACTTCATTCATGATTTGACATGCTTTATCGATGGGCTATACGATATTGATATTTCGATTGAAATCGGAGAACATGAAGAAAATGTTTTGAAGGCTTATTGGAAAAAAGGATTTCGCTATTTCGCATTCGACCTGTCTCCCTTGGCTAACAAGCCTTCGCGAAAGGCTCCGATTCTTTTTCATTTCAGGTCGACCATGGCTTATTATCCTCTCGCAATCAACGCGGTGGGTGGCGGTGGCCACGCACTTGTCGATTTGGTGGTAATAACTCCAGAATCAATCAATCTTCACGGCTCTTTCGAGGAAGGAAAAGAAGAAACGAAGATCGTTCTCAAAGGCAATACACCGGTTACATTTTCCATTGATGAGCTTCGCGGTTTCGAACCGAGGGTTGCAGATTTGTTTGCAGGGCACGATAGTGTCATCGCTCGAAATTTCCTTTTTGAGCGAAAAAACATTGGCGATTACAAAAATGATTTTATCGCGACTCATGCCGTCGAAAGTGGAGATGTCTCCCCAGATCACTTTGGAAATAACAATAATGACATTCATGCATCGGATGAGGAAATTGCAAAACGCGTCGATGACATGACCGGCGGTGTATTCAAGGCCGATGGAATTCATCTTCTTTTCGTTTTCGGCACCGAAGAAGAAAAATGCGCCTCTACTGTTGCGCAAACAAAACAACGACTTGAACTGTTGCTCGAAACAACCGGTGTGTTGTCCGATAAACCGTTCAAAGAATCAATGAAGCGGGTAAAGATCGATTCGGTTCATTTTTTGGATGGAAAGCATGCCTCGCCCGCTAATATTCTGAAAATTTGCCAAAACATGGACGAACAAACCGGAAAAGAGGGTGTGATCTTGGTATATATTGTTTGCAGGGATGCCGAAACAACCGGTGGGCAAACATTGTACCCACAGGCAAAATCAGAAACGGATTTAGGTGAAGGACTTTTGCGACAAGATGTGTTCGACACCATTACGCAGCACGAACATCGTCTGTGTGTCTTCATAACGGATGGTTGCGCAAACAACAATGCCCAATACAATGGGGGCATGACCAGCTCATGGAGCCAAGAGCCGATTTATATGTTTTCAGCATTACTTGCTTACGGAAAGGGCAAATACAATATCAGAGCGGCCTCGCCGACGAAACAGGAACGGGCTCTTGGAACAGCCGACATGGGCGCGTTTTTTACGAATGTTTTTGTGAACAGTATGGACCGTCCAATACCGGATACGGCAGAGTTTGATATGAAATCCCTGATAAGGGAATTGCAGGTCGAGATGGATAATTTGTATGGAGAGGTAAACGATCCGGTGAACAAACAGAAACATCAAACGATTATGCTGTGGTAGCTGAAGTTTTTCGAGCTGCCGAAAACGCGGTGCTTGTCCAGATTTTTTGCTTGAGCCGAAAAAAACTGACGTGAGGGGAGTGCGCACAGTTTAAGTTGTGTTGACATTGATTGTTCATAAGAACGATGCAATTTGTGATGGCGACGAAGGCATCGCAGGTTGCGTCCAGTTTGTCATAACGAGTGGCAACTCGACGGAACTGCTTTAGGAAACGAAAGTTGCGATCCACAACATTCCGTCCCGGGTCATGTCGTCAAGATCGTTGTCGGCAAATTCGTTCATGGCGTCGATGGTTTCCCTATTTTGTGTCTTTCATTTTTTCCGCTTTTTCCCGATCCGCTTCAGCCTTGCCGTATTCTCCCAACAAGTGATACGCATCGGCGCGAAGGGTGTAAAACTCTTTGTTTTGAGGCGAAAGCCGAATCGCTTGAGAGACGAGTTTCACGGCGGTTTTGGCGTCTCCCTGTTCGAACGCCAACTTGGCCCGGAGTTCAAGGAGCGTTCCTTGACCATACGACCCTGCCCGCTTGACGGCGGCTGCGACCTCCGGGAGGTAATCGGTTGCCTTATCCAACTGCCCCGTTTCGATGAAAAATCGTAGCCGCGCCAAGGGATAATCGGAATCGTCCGGGTCGATTTCAATGGCCCGATCAAAACTCTTCAGCGCGGCGTCCGGATCGGCTTTTGTGAGAATCTCACCGTGGTACATGAAGGCGTCGGCTTGATCGTCGCCCTGGATTTCGCAGAGCTTTTCAACATAGGGCAAGGCTCGTTCGCCGTCCTTCATTTGAAACCATAGAACCCGGACCATGTCGTCCCGATAAACGGCGTTGTTCGGTTCCATGTCGAGTGCTTTTCTGATATCGGGCAAGGCGGCTTCGGGGAAATCCAGACCGGACAAAACCCGGGCGCGAACGATGTGGTCGTCGGCGTTTTGAGGTTCGTGTTCCAACGCCCGTAATTCATCCTCGTAATGGTCCTGCCGGAAGGTACGCCGCAACTCTTTTTTGGCTCGAAAAGCACCGAACAAAATAATGACGACCGGGAAATAGGCGAAAGGAAATTGGAACCTTGCGGCCCAAGCGAAAGGGATGCTGAACAAGACCATGCCCGCCAGTCCGAGACAGTAAACCAAGTTGACTTTGGCTCGGATCGGGTTCAGGATTTCCTGGAGTTTCGCCTTCGCCCGTACAATGGCAGGGGCGGTCACGGTGTCGAAGTCGGATTGATTTGTGGGCATACGATGGGACGGGGGGATCCGGGCTTGTTTATGGAATTTTTGGGAGTTCTTTCGGTCTATACGGAAAAGACAAAATTTTGCTCTCCGCGAAAAAATGGAACCTCGGTACCAAGCTCAACATTCGCGGTTTCGGGGCTTCATCGCTTTGCTCCGGAAGCCCCTTGGCTCATTTTTTATGCGGAGCACAGTTGATATTCCTTGTTGTCCCCGGTTGCCAGGGGTAGAATGGAAGCCTCTCAAAACCCCACCTTACACCCCGACAACCGAGGAATATCTCATGGCGACCTTACGCATCACTGATCCATGATGCGAGCAACGAGAAGTTTCACCACGTCGATAACTTAGGCGAACACCAATTTTCCGCGTGGAACCCTTACCGTCAACGGCTTCTCGAACAAGGAAGACAAATGGAGGTGTTTCCCGATGTCAACGATTTTAACGATTGAGCGGTGCCGCTGATCTTATAGGAAGAGATGGCCTGCGCCGACACCGAACTCTTCGAGGTTGCCGTCCCGGGCCATCGGTATGACCCGCTCGAACTCGAATCGCCTGTTTTCGTTCTGCCGGCTGTTGAAAAGCGGACGTTCGAATACGTTGCCGGGCTTGAAGGAGCGGTTGAAGGCGTAAACTTCCAACTGTTTGTCGCACTTGAAGATACGCTTTTATTCCGTCCGATCACAATGGAGTCGGGAGCGGTTTTCCCGGTGGATCTGTTCGAAGCAGAACCGTGAGAGGGCCAAACATACGTCGTCGTCGCGGAAATGCTCATTTTCAATCGATTTCGTTTTGTGGTTTATTCTCTCCGGAAGACCATTGAAATCCCAACAGCTTTCGGTATATATTGGATCGGTCGGCAATCGAAAAAAAAAATGCCGAGCGCTGATTATAATGATCATATCGCCGCTTTATACCGAAGCCGGTTGAGTCGTTGGTAAACACAGCCCGTTTAACCGCCTGTTTACTCTCCGAGCCGTGTTACTTCCGATGGGCAGGCTCCTGAATCGTCGGCTTCGGGAAATTTCAATGGTTTGCAGTATACCCGTGACCGATGCGTTTACAATACGGAATTGCCGCCAATTTGTATTTTGTCGCCTGCTTATCGTCATTCATCCTGGCGATCGGAGGAAACGAGTATTGGTTGCCATGTCTGGTCCTTTTGGCAGGGATCGCCGGGTTCAACCTGAGCGATTTGCGTCCCTTGTTACGGTTGGGTAACTGGACAAGCAATGCGATCCTGTTGCTGGTCGTTTTTTTTACTTTCGGGAATATCATCCAGTATCGCGGTGAAGGGCTTGCCTTATCGATTGCGCGCGTCGTCATTTTTGTCCAAATCGTGCTTTTTTTCAAGGAAAAAACGCCGCGAAACTGTTGGCATATCCTGATTCTTTCGTTCCTGCAAGTCGTTGTCGCCTCCGTCTTTCCGCAGCATTCCTCTTACGCGGTCCTCCTGATACTTTATGTATTCGCATCACTTTGCGCTTTCTGCCTGATCTTTCTTTATCGCGAAAATCTCTATTTCCAGCGTCATACTTTTCGTCAAAGTCGACAAATCCGGATGGAGACGAAATTGTTGATCGGAGAACAAGACAGACGACGCCTCTTGAAAATCGTCCTGGCAACGCTCCTGACCGGCCCGATCGCGTTTTTTCTCTCGTTCAACGATCGAAAAGAAGGAGTCAAGGAGCCGGCCGGTGGAAACGGCAAACGGCGCCATTGGGACGTCGACTCCTTTTGGGAGGATGACCTCGTCGAACCCCGGGAGGATCAACAAACCGAAGAAGAATGCGATCGTACTTTCAGTCCCGTCGCGACACGGAACCGCTTTGTTTTTCCCACATTCCGCGCGACGCCTGCTTTGCCGGCCCCGACCGGACGCTGGTCTCTGTTGACGGAACTCCCACGTTTTTCCGGAGGGACGCAACGAAACGGGATGCTTAGGGGGCAATGGGCCCTGTATGCCCGCCTGGCGAAATGGACTTTTTTTTCCCTCGTGTTTGCCGTCATCGTATTCCTGCTTTTTCCGCGTTTTAACGGAATCGACTTGTTCGGCATTCAATTCACCTACGATCGCTGGACGGGAGGGACATCAACCGTCGGCGGGGTCGGTTTCACGGAAAATGTCCGCTTGGGTTCTCTCGGAACCGTTTTACAACGACACGAGGAAATCATGAGCGTTTCCTTCGTGAAGGGAGTACCACGTAACAAATCGGAATTTCACCCCTATGAGCAGATCGAGGACAACACGGCCTATTTTCGCGGCGTCGTGCTAAATCATTACGGAAACGGCATTTGGAACTATCGCTTTGCGGAGGAGCGTCTTCCTTTCGATTCGCGGCCGGCCGAATGGAATCGGAGAACGGGGCAGGAAACCCGGGGTTCATTCGGCCGGGGCGCGAGGCGAACGATCGACACGTCTCCCTGGATGCAACCGGGAACGACTTTGAATCGGCAATGGATCGATGAGATACGGTATGTGCCCGGGTGCGATCCCGTTACGCTTGTCATGAAGGTTCAACCGCTCAATACCGACGTTCTTTTTACGCCTTGGCCGTTTTGGCAGTCGCCGATGAAATTGCCCAGAGAAATCTACTGGGAGCGGGGCCTTTTTCAAAGTCAGCGATTGGTCCGGCGTTCGCCGAACCGGGAACCCGTTCATTTCGCCGTTTGCACGACGAGCTTTGGAAACGGCGTCCAACTTCCGTTGACACCGAATCAGGAACCTTTTTCCATGCCGTCGTTGACGCAGCTTCCCGGGGACGTTTCGACGTCGTTGCCGACATTGACGGCTTTGGCCACCCGATGGGATGCCGAGAGTCATCTGCCGAAAAACGATGTTATCGGGCGTGCCCGTTTTCTGGAGTCGAAGTTGGCCGCTTCGGGTACGTTTCGGTATCGGCTCGGCGGAGTGATTCGACAAAGCGGTCTTGATCCGATCGAGGATTTCATCCGGAACAATCCGGAAGGGCATTGCGAATACTTCGCTTCCGCGCTCGCCTTGATGCTCCGCAGCGTCGGGATCGGCAGCCGGATCGTCGTCGGTTTTAAGATCGTTTGTTCCAAAGGAGAAAACGGAACGTATTTCGTACGTCAATCCGACGCCCACAGTTGGGTCGAAGCGTATATTCCGCCCGATTCGCTTGCCGGAAGGCCGGAAACGGGAAATTGGCAGCCGGAAAAACGCGGAGAAGCACACTGGGAAGAGGCGGCATGGACACTTGAAGACGACGACCCGTTTCACGATGAAAGGGCGATTCCCGGAAATCCTCCGGAGAAATGGCGGGTGTCGTGGCAAATCGCCCAAAAGGAAGTCGACGCCGACGACCCCGATACCATTTTTGTTCTCGAAACGATGCGCCGTCTGCTCGATCCTGCTCGTCCGGCGCGGGAAACGGCACGGGAAACGCCGAGGAAACGGGAAGATACGCCGTCGATCCCGTCCCGCGTTGCATCGTGGTGGGACCGCGGTGGCTGGTTGCGTCTTGATCCGACACCCGATTCCCCGGACATGGAATCACAACACATGCGATTTCACTTCCGGCATCTTCCTCAATTCATCCGGAGTTCATGGAACGAGTACGTCTTGAACATGAGCCCCGGAAAGCAGGCAACGTTTATTTATCGACCGCTTTCGGCCGCTTTCGGCTGGTTTGCCAAACATGTTTTCCGTATCGATTATTGGAAAAGACTTCTTCCGGAAATGTGGGACGCGTACAAGCGTTTTTTCCAGGAATTACGGCATGGGCAATGGAAAATCGGCGCAACGCTCCTCTTGTTGGGACCGCCGATCCTGCTCGGAATCGTGCTCCTGGGTCTCCTTCGCCTTGTTTACCGCGTCTTTCGGAATCGCCTGTTTTCGGGAATTCGAAACGTCGTCTCGGACCGTCGCGCGACCGTCCAATTTTATCGGCGGCTGGAAAAGATACTCGCGAAATTCGACATGCACCGGGCGGAATCGCAGACCCAGGCGGTATTCCTTCGCGAATGCGCCCTCCGTTTGCCGCAACCCGTGCCGTTGGAAACGGTCGCGGAGGCGTTTTACCGGGTTCGTTTCGGTCGGCGGCAGCTTGACGACGGCGAAGTCGCCGAAATTGAAACAACCCTTGAACGACTTGCGGAAATGTTGAAAACGAAGGACAAACACAGCGTGTAGACAAGCGGCGCGGTCGCCGGCGCGTCAACGGGCGGCGTGTTTTTTTTATTCGAAGATCGGTCCTATCCGTAAGCGATTGAATAAGGCGGTCATCCCGTGTTGTTTTATATTTTCGTCATCATCGTCACGCTCCCGATCGTCGAGGGAATCGGCCTTTATTGGCTGAGTGCGAAAATCGGATTGCCCGGCCTGGCGGCCTGGATTCTCGGGACCGCCTTTCTCGGGGCAGCCTTGGCGCGGCGCCAAGGGATGCGTTGCTGGGTCGAGATGAACCGTCGATTGGACGGCGGAGAGCAGCCGACCGATGCGATTATGCACGGTTTGCTTGTCTTGTTCGCCGGTTTGCTGTTGATCCTCCCGGGCCTGCTGACCGACCTGCTCGGCCTGTTGTTGTTGATTCCGTTCGTTCGTTCCCTGGTGATCCGGTATGCGTTTGTCCGTTTTCAAACGTACCGGCTTCGACGCCAGGCGGAAAATCCGGGGAACGGCATGGAAACGAGCAATGTCGCCGACACGGTACGCGATTCGAAATCGTATCGGGCGAAGGATGACATCATCGACGTATGACGGGGCGTTCGGCATCGTTTTCCGGTGAGTCGTCGGGGTAGACGTCTTCCCGTACCGGAATCATTCCCAGAACTTCAACCGGTCGAGATTGGTTTTCGGCGCCGGGGCGGGCGGCAGGGGCGTCGTCCGGGGCGTGGGAACCTGTTCCGATTCATCGTCGAAAGCGTTTTCCTCCTGGGCGTTTCGGATGGCCTGGCGAAGCGTCGGCGCCAGGACGCGGGTGATCGTCGGCGGCCCGGAAAGAGGGCCTTCGATTTGCAGGCACATCACTTGGTCGCCGACCCCGCCGATCACGTCGCTCAAAAGCGGAATCTGAGTACGCCGGTTGCCGAGCCGGGCGCCGAGCATGAGTTTCACCGACCGCGTATCCAGCGACATTTCCCCTTTCGTTCCCGTCAGGCTCAACGTCGTTCCTTCAAAATCGACCTGGTCCAGGATAACCCGTTTTCCTTGCAGGCGGAAAACGACGTCGGCCTTGCTGAAGGCGCTTTTGTCCACTTCCCCGACGCTTACGACCTGCAATACTTTCATCATCATCGGCAGTTCGTACAAGTAGGCGTCGAGCAGGATGACTTCCCCCCGGCCGTCGAGCGTTTCCAGTTTGTTCCCTTCCCCGCGAATCGTGGCCCGGCAGTGAATTTTCCCGGACACGTTTCGAACACCCGGTTCAAACTCGGCCGCCAGTTTGCCGAGTTCGATCGCGTCGACCCCCAGGGCGATATTGTACGAAAACGTTCGACCGACGCGCACTTCTCCCCTGATCGCAAGACCGCCGTCGAAGATTTTCGCCATGATCGGCCAATCCTTGGAAGCGACCGTCGGCATCGAAGGCACAACCGGCGGTGCGAAGGATTGAAAACCCGGCAAGGTCGGGGCAGCCGTTCCCAAGGGAACCATTGGGGAGAACGAAACCGTGTTGCCGAACGCAGTGTTGCCGAATGCGGTGTTGCCGAACGGGTCCGATCCGGGTCGTCCAGTTCGTTCCCGTGTCGGAAGTCCCAGCGATCCCGAGAGCGGCGGGGAGATCGGTTGCATGAACGACGACGTAGGATGCGTCTGAGGTTGTGTCTGAGGTGGTATCAGGGGTTGAACGGGTTGTCGCGGAACCACCGGGGGAAAAGGCGGCTGATTCGTCAAAGACGGAACCGGGACGGGGGCGGGCGCTTGCGGGACCCGCATTTCCGCCCCGAACGTGCCGGGCTCGATGTAGGTTTGACTTTCCGCGATTTGTCCGCGGTAAATCCGGGGGACATGGGAAACGGGAGACGTTTCCCCGGGGATTCCCGGCAGATACACGGGAACGCCTTCCATGGATTTTCCGAGATAAATCGTATTGGTCCAACTGTCGTATCCGAACAGGCCCGTGATATCAGTCAACATGAATTCGCGCACCGTCGCCGTATTCAAGTCGAGCCGGCCGCTTACCTTCAGGTCGTTCGCCTCGTTCCTGCCGGAAAGATAAAGTTTCCCGAAAATATTACCGACGGGTTGTCCCAGGTTCGCGCCGTTCCGGCTGAGAACGATTCCAAGTCCCCAAGTCGTTCGCATCGAGGCATCCGGGTGCGCCGGCTTCGAAAAGGCGACGAAACCGTCGAGATTGACCGTGCCCTTGAGTTGAATCTGTTCGAAAATCGTTTGAAGGTTCGGCGGCAACGCGTTTTGCAATTCACGGTTCGGGGGCAACTGTTCGATTCGAAGCGAATGGAGCTGTAGGGACCAACTGCCGTCGGGCGCGAAGTTGCACAGGAGCGACGAGGAAAACGTCGCGTCCTTGTTTTTACCCGAAAAATTGTCGACGCGAACCGTCCCGTTGTCGTCATAGGAAATGGTCCCGCGCACATCGTTGATCGTGTACGGAAAATTGGCCGGGCAGATCGAAAGTCCCGGGCAGGGATCGGCGTCGAAAGAGAGCATGAGCCGGTTGAACGCGGGAAAATACTGGACGGTCGCTTTGAGATCGACTTTTCCTTTGGCCCCCAGGTTGTGCAGCAATTCACGATGGTTCGGGTTGGGAATCGCCGTCTGGATGGCCCCGTCGATCGGCAAACCGGCGGCGTTCAACCAAAGCATGAATTGATAATTTCCCGATTTCTTTTCCTGAGAGGGAACGCCGGAAACGTCCCCGGGCGGCGGATTTCCGAACGCCGTCCGCACGATGAAGGATTGCGGGAGCGATTCGCGGCGAACCGAATCCCGCGGCGGCGGAGCGGGATTTTGAAAATCCATCGATTGCGGAATCAAGTGGCCTTTGCAGGTGATGCGGGCGGATTCGTTTTGGCCGCTGATGTCCTTGAACTCCCAGGCGTCGTTCTCCATTTCGATCGAGCCGCGGATCGCCCTCATCGGGTACTTGAATTTGTCGTACAGGATTTCGCAATCGACGAGGGTCACATTCAAGCGTTTTTCGACCGGGGCGTCGCCGGGCGGAGCGACGATTTCGAGAACGGCATGGATCGTTCCCGTCGGATGAAGCGAAGCGACCACTTGCCGGTGTTTTTCGGGGAACATCCTCATCAGCTTCGAATTGATCGGGATACCCGTTCCCTTGGCCGTCAACTTACCCTGCGGATCGCTCAAAAGGTCGTGGTAATCGCCGTCGATGACGATCTGCGAGGCTTCCTCGGCCGGGGTTTCGAAATGAAATGAAAACCGGGACGTTTCCGACGGATGGTCGCGGTAGGCGATCGTTCCGGCCAGGTTCCCGACCGGGTAGGGATAGTCGAGATAATTGAACGACGCTTTTCTTCCCGCCAGGTCGATACTGATCGCCCGCCATTTCGAGCCGTCCCAATAAAGCGTCGAATCGATATCCGCTTTTCCCTCGATCTCGAATCGCCCCACCAGGTCCGAAAGGTTTTTCGAAACAAAAGGACGGATATGATCGATCAGGCCGTTGTCGATATCGAGTTCCCGGATCGACGATCGAATCATTCCTTTCTCGATCGGAAAGAGTCCTTCCTGGCGATAATTGACTCCCATGCGCGCCGCGCCGTTCGAGGCGGTCAGGTCCGTCAGCTCGATCGAATGTTCCGTTATTCGAAACGATCCGGTCAATTCCGTAAACACCTTCTTCAATCGGGAAATCGCGACAAGGCCGTGCGAAAGCGTACCGTCGATATTGAATCGCACTCCCCACCGGGCTTGCGGGTCGCCGAGTACGGCGAAACGGATATCCGCCCGACCGGCGAAGGAGTCGAGAATGCGAAACATTTCCGCATTGTTGGGATCTTTCTTTCCGAGGGGCAAATAAGCGGGCAATTCCGAAAACCATTCGAGCTGCCCGATGTCGCCCGTCAACCCCCAGTCCCGTGTTTCCGGGTCGAAATGACCTTGAATCCGGATATTCCGCAAAAAGCTGCCTTTCGCGGTCCCTTGGAACGTCCAGGAATGCACATCGGAGGTTGCCGATCGTTTCGTCCCCAGCGAGCCGTTCGAGCCATCGTTGTCCGCGCCGCCCGTTTCGGGGGGGACGGTCGTCTTTTCCGCAATCCCTTTTTCATGGCGAAGCGACGTGTGGTCGCCATTCGCATTTTCCGCATGATCATTTCGAGGGGATTGGATTTCCAGCAAGATCGAATCCAGTCGAAGAGCGCGATCGTTGCCGGATTTTTCATCGAGGTAGGAAATGACCCCGTCCTCGACGTTGATCGGAAACGTCTTGTCACCTTTCTTCTGCGGGGTAAGTACCGTGGCTTCGCGAATGTGTCCGTCGACGGTCCGCGTGATGCGCAATTGCGGACGCCGGAGGGTTATTTGCCGAACGGCGACGTCTTGAGAAAGAAGACGCCGCCAATCGACGGGACAATCGATGAAAACCTCCTCGATTTCCAGGATCGGTTCCACCGTGTCGTCGGGATCGTAGAAGGCCAGGCCGTAAACGGCGATTCCCTTGGAATCGACAAGCCGCGTGCCGGTAATCTCAATATGCGCATTCGGCCAATTCGCTTTCAATTCGTTTCGAATGTGCCGCGAAATTTCCGTATTGAGCCGTTTGGAGACGACGACGACCGACACGGCCGCGAGAACGGCCATGATCAGCAACGTCCATTTCAGGAGGGTCCGGATGGTTTTCAAAAGCGAGTGCAACAAAACGGTTTTTATACCGAAGCCGGTTGAGTCGTTGGTAAACACAGCCCGTTCAACCGCCCGTTTACTCTCCGAGCAGTGTTGCTTCCGATGGGCAGGCTCCCGAATCGTCGGCTTCGGGAAATTTCAATAGCCTTCGGTAGAGCAGCCTGAAAACCGCTGAAATGTCATCGATCATTCCCCCTGGTTACCGGTCCCTTTTGACGCCTTGGGAGACGCAGGAGGCGGTTTGGTTCCTCAGGCAAACATTCCGGGAAAAGCTGGCGGCGGCTCTCGACCTCGCGCCGATTGCCGCCCGGCAGCTTCTTTTTCCGGAAGCCGGGCTGAACGACGATTTGCACGGTGAACGCCGGCCCGTTTCCTTTGCGATCCCGTGCGTGGATAATCGATGGGTCGAGATCGTCCATTCCCTTTCCAAATGGAAAAGGGGCGAACTCGCCCGATACGACATCCCGGTCGGCAAGGGGATTTACGCCGAAATGAACGCGGTGCGCACGTACGAGACCGCCGACAACGTCCATTCCGTTTTCGTCGATCAATGGGACTGGGAACGACGGATCGCCGAGGAAGAGCGAACGCTCGGTTTTCTCAAACGGATCGTCCGGAAAATTTACGGGGCGGTGCTCGACGCGGAAACGGCGGTTTGCGGACGATTCCCGCGGCTCGAACCCGTTTTGCCGAAAGAAATCGCGTTCCTTCATTCCGAAGAGTTGTCGGCACGTTACCCGGAGTATTCTCCGGCGCAACGTGAAACCGAGGCGGCGAAAACGCTCGGGGCGTTTTTCCTGATCGGCATCGGCGGTATTCTCCGGGACGGTCGCAAACACGACGATCGCGACCCCGACAGCGACGACTGGTCCACGCCGACGGGAAACGGATTCCACGGTCTCAACGGCGACATCGTCCTGTGGAATCCCGTCCTCCGTTCGCGTTTCGAATTGTCCTCGATGGGGATCCGCGTCGACGGCCGGGGCCTGCTCCGTCAACTGGACCTTTGCGGTTGCCCGCATCTTCGGGAATTGGAGTTCCACCGTCGGCTTCTGGCCGGCCTGATACCTCTTTCCATCGGCGGCGGAATCGGGATTTCACGGTTGTGCATGTTTTTGTTGCGAAAAGCCCATATCGGCGAAGTGCAATCTTCCGTCTGGCCGGAGCGGACCCTGCGGGAATGCGGGGAAAAAGGGGTCGTCCTGCTGTAAAACAAAACGTTTTCTACCGAAGCCGGTGGAGTGCAAGTATCCAGAAAACCTTTGAGATTTCCCGATAGGTCAAACGGCGGAGCGCTGGGGCAGGAGACGACCGGCAAGGAACATTTCGGCCGCCAGGAGCAAAACGAGAATCGGCAATAAAAAATCGGCAAGCGATCGNNACGAGGTCGTGCTTTCGATCCGGGTTTCCGATTTCCGCAACAGATCGGCAAGCGCTCCCACGTCCATCAGGCGCGTATCGCCTTCGTCGGGATCGACATGGAAGGCGAACACCCGGTTCTCCTTTCCCCCGTCGCGCCGCGTCAATTCCATTTCGTAAAAGCCCGCCCTGTCGGTGGCACCGTCCGTGGCGGCATATTCCAGCCCGGCGGAACCGTCC